>JAGWYI010000513.1 GCA_018969455.1 Bacteroidota bacterium
GTCAACGATGTATGGCATAAAAAAACCCATGGAACAGGTACCGATGCCCCCAAATTTGTGCAGTTCTATCGGGCAATTATTCAAAAAATTCGAAAACAGGGCGCTCAGGTGGTATTGTGTACACCCGCCTGCATCGGAGAAAAAACCGATTGCACCAATTCCCTCGACGGCGAACTCAATCAATACGCCCAACTTATACGCGATCTGGCCACAGAATTCCAGGCTCCTTTGGTAGACCTCCGAAAAGCCTTTCTGGAGTATAACCTTAAAAATAACCCCCAAAACCTCGAAAATGGCATTCTAACCACCGATGGGGTTCACCTCAACGCAAAAGGAAATGCCTACGTCGCCGCTCAAATGCTGCATTCCTACGATTTCTGACCGATTCGGACTTCACGCTCCATGATGCTCTTCCAAAAAAATTCGCCCTTTCCAGATCCATTCCCGGAAGGTATGGTCCTGTTGATTGATAAACCATTGGGATGGACATCCTTCGATGTGGTAAATAAATTGCGCTTTAACCTAAAGAAAAGGCTCGGTGTAAAGAAATTGAAGGTCGGGCACGCCGGCACCCTCGATCCCCTGGCTACCGGGCTTCTCATCGTGTGTGTTGGCGCTTACACCAAACGAATCGATCAATTTCAGGCTATGCCCAAAACCTATACAGGTACCCTCACGTTTGGCGCCACAACCCCCTCTTTCGATCGGGAAAAACCTGTTGATCAAACTTTTCCAGTTGATGCCCTCCATGATGCAGACATCCAAGCGCTGATTCCAACTTTTATAGGCGCCATTCAGCAAGTTCCCCCAATTTATTCTGCCGTAAAAGTGGATGGAAAACGCCTGTATAAAAATGCCAGAACCGGCGATCTGGTAGAAATTGAACCCCGAACCGTACAAATCGACCGTTTTGAAATTGGCCCCTTGCGACCTAGCAATCCGCAGGGACAAACGCATGTTCAAATTCGGGAAATCAACCTCTATCCCGACTATTCCGAAGGGAAACAGGCCGATTTTGAAGTTCTTTGCAGCAAAGGCACCTACATTCGTTCACTTGTACACGATTTCGGTCAGGAAGCCGGGTGCGGGGCATACCTCAGCGCCCTGTGCCGTACCCAAAATGGAGGTTTTCAGCTTGCCGACGCCTGGGATATGACTGAACTGGTAGCACTTCTGGATGCTTAAAACCACCCATCCGACCTGCATTCAGGCGAATGGGTGGTTTTCGATTTTTAACTTATGCTGCCGATCGATGGGTGACATCCAACACCTAAGCTATTGAATATCAACATTCAAATAGTAATACCATCTTTCGTTTTTTAGTGCCGCCCACGGCCGCCTCGGTGGCCGCCGCCATTTGATCTGACCTTGGTGGTGGTGGTAGTTTTGCGGTAATGCCCCCCACGCGGGCCTGTTACGCGGGTGGTGGTGCGAGTGTGTACGACCTTGGCATGCGCGCGATGCGGTGCATAAATCGGCCGAGCCCGTACCACACGGCGTGTGGTAACCACAGTGTAGTGCGCCCGGTAAGGGCGAACACCCACATGAAATACATGCCAGGGACGCGGACGAAAAGGGCGATACCAACCAGGGTACACGCGCCAACGCCAGGGGGATACATATACCCGGTAGCCCGGAGCATACATAAATCGAACAGAAGGCCACAGCCAAACGTTGACAACAAATCGAAGCGGCATTGCAGAAATATTCGGCCCGTTTCGGCCCTGAACGGGCTTTGCCTGTGCGGCTTCGGTGGGTTCGGCAATACGCTCCATACCATATAAATCTTCATCTCCAACGATTTGCAAAACAGCTGTCTCCTCACCCGTTTTCTCCAATTCCAACACGGCAACATCCTGATTTTCTTTTTCGCTTACAGGAACCTGTAACACAATCACATGAACATTTCCGTCCATATGATCAATAACCCGAATATAGTCAACTTCGCCGTCTTCATTCAGGTCGAGGTTGTTGACGCTGTTGTCGGTTTCGTTGAGTTTCTTTTCAAACGCTTCCAGGGAACCCGATTGTTTAAACAAGTCAAGTGCACCTTCCAGGCTGAACTGGTCGCCATCCAAGCCGGTGCTATCGCTTTGAAGGTCTTGCGCCACACTGGGAATGGGTGCGCAGCCGAGTATAATCAGGCTGATCAGGGCAATAAAATGGATCGATTTCATAACGAGTACGTTTTTATTTGAATTTTGGACATTTGACAAAAATAAATTGGCCGGGTTTAATCCACGATTAAAAAAGCCTGGTGCGAAACACCGGGCTCTTTTTTTATCACTTCCTGTACACCCCTTAAGCAGGCGGTTGGGAAGTACATTCCTGGGGGCAGGGTCATTTATTGGTGCATGACAGCAGCATCTACGCCTTTTTGTTCCAATTGATCGGCCACCCGGATGGCTTCCTCCTTGTTGTTGGTACGCAACACAATAACTACCGCAAATTTGCCTTTGTTTATTTTTCCAATTTCGGCGTTGGGATACCCAAGTTTGATTACCTCTTCCAGCCTGCGGCGGGCGCCTTCCATTTTGGTAAAAGAACCAGCCTGAACCCGGTATTTGGCTTTGGCGGGGCCTGGGCCTTCAATCCGTTTAGCACTGGATGCCACTCCTTTAGAAGTCGCTTTTGGTAAGGGCGCAACACTGCGCTCCTGGGCATTCAAAGCAGGGCCCGATTTGGTGGTGCGGGTAGAAGCAGGCTCCGTACTACGAGCATTCAGGGTGTTTGGCGGGGCAGCAGCTTTTGAGGCCTTTGAATTGGCCGATGGAACAGCTTCAGGTTCGTCTTCAATTCCGGAAGGATTCACCCTGGCATTTGGTTTAAGGTTCGACTTGTTTGTAGCGCCGGGTGCTTGTACGGGTGTTTTATTGTCGGAAGACACATAAGAACTTCCACTGGAAGCCGTGGTATCGTTGGAATTATACCCCATATCACGCAGCGCCTGTTGTAATTCGGCTTCCTGCTTATCTTTTTCCAGTTGCCTTTCTTTTTTAATTTGGCACGCTTTATAGGCAGCCGCTACAACCAAGCCTGCCAATAACAAGTACAAGAGGGTGGTGAGCACATTGTTTGATCTCATGATGTTCAGTTTTATGCCGTTATAAGATTAATTCTGGGGGATTTATTGTGTGAAAAGGGCTTGTTCGAACGAAATGTGGTGTATTGAAGGCGTGATGTGCAGAAGAACCTGCGTTTCGTACCACTCCCAATGGCGTCAAAGGGGG
>JAGWYI010000514.1 GCA_018969455.1 Bacteroidota bacterium
AGATGCCTTGCCCGGTGATTTGATCTTTTTTGGGAAAGGCCGCCACATTCAGCACGTGGCGATGGTGGTCGACAACAACGAAGAAGGCGTGTTTGTCATCCATAGCACCTGCAGCCGCGGCATTATTGTTGAAAATATCCAAACTTCCAAATACTGGAAGCCTAAAATTCTGTTTGCCCGGGATGTAATTTCCCAACAGTGGTCACAGTTGGCGACCCGTTAAGCACCAGGGGATTTCCGCGCTTCGTTTTTTTTGCCAGCAATTTGATCAACGATTGCGCCTGCAACATGGGGAGTGTTTTTTGAACTTAAAAATGGTTTAAACTGGCTTTCCCTCGTTTGCAGCCAATTTCATAGAGAAAATACCAATTTATAGGCGCTGTCCAGCCAGATCAAAACAAAACAGACCATGAGAGAGAAGGTGCCTCGTTGTTGCGGGAGCACCTTTATTTTTCTACAAGGCAAAAGCAAATGCGGCGGGCGAAATTTCCAACTTTTTGTATCTTTGTGGGCGTATGCCTTTGGATACTGCCATAGAATATTTGAAAGGGGTTGGGCCGCAGCGCGCTGAAACCCTCAAACAGGAACGCTCCATTTATACCTATGGGGATTTACTACATCATTTTCCGTTTCGATACATAGATCGCACCCGGTTTCATACCATTCGTCATTTACAGGAGGAGGGAGAGCAGGTGCAGTTGCGCGGCATTCTTCGTCGGCTCGAAGTGCTGGGAGAGGGCAGAAGCAAACGACTGAGCGCAACCCTGCGCGATGATACAGGTGTGATTGAGCTTGTGTGGTTTCAGGGAATTCAATGGATGGAAAAAAGCCTCATGGTTGGCAAGGAGTACATCGTTTTTGGCCGAATCAACCTGTTTAATAGCCGGTTTAACATCACCCATCCGGAAATAGAGGAAGCAACCCCCGATAAATTACAGACGCCGCGCACCTTCGAACCCGTGTATGCGACCACCGACAAACTCTCCCAAAAAGGCCTGGATGCCCGGGGTTTGCGGAAAATCATGCGTCAATTGCTGGAGGTATTGCGCCCCAATGAGGTGCCCGAAACCCTGCCCGACCACTTGCTTTCTGCCTACCGATTGCTTCCTCGGTGGGATGCTTTACAAAAAATTCACTTCCCCGAGAACCAGCTCGACGTGGATGCTGCCAGTCGTCGACTCAAGTTTGAAGAGCTCTTTTTTCTTCAACTGCGCATCCTGCAAGCCCGACAGGTGCGCAGGGTTCAGGTAAAAGGCTTTGTTTTTGAACAATTAGGTGATTTTTTTAATCGATTTTATGCCGAAAAACTGCCTTTTGAACTAACCGGGGCTCAAAAAAGGGTGCTTCGGGAAATCAGGGCAGATTTGCGTTCCGGCCGTCAAATGAACCGCCTCGTACAGGGGGATGTAGGTTCGGGCAAAACCGTGGTGGCACTTATCACCATGTTGATGGCCATCGACAACGGTTTTCAAGCCTGCCTTATGGCGCCAACCGAAGTGCTGGCGCAACAACACTTTGATGGGCTGAGTGCCTTGTTGGGCGATTTGGGCGTCGAAATTGGGTATTTGTCGGGTACAGTAAAGGGGAAAAAACGCGATGCCATTTTGGAACGCCTGCTCAGTGGCCAAATGCACATTGTGATAGGTACCCATGCGCTGCTGGAAGACTGGGTTCAATTTAACAATTTGGGTATATCAATTATTGATGAGCAACATCGTTTTGGCGTGGAACAGCGGTTTAAATTGTGGCAAAAAAGCAAAATGCTGCCGCCGCATGTACTGGTAATGACAGCAACACCCATTCCGCGCACCCTTGCCATGACCTTGTATGGCGATCTGGAAGTTTCGGTTATTGATGAATTGCCTCCCGGACGGAAGCCCATCACCACCATGCACAAAACCGAAGCACACCGCTTGCGTGTGCAAGGTATTATGCGGGAGGAAATCGCCAAAGGGCGACAAGTTTACGTGGTTTACCCCATGATTGAGGAGACTGAAAAACTCGATCTTCAGAATCTGATGGCCGGTTTTGAAGCCTTGAGCCGGGATTTTCCAATGCCAGATTATCAGATATCCATCGTGCATGGAAAAATGAAAGCTGCCGATAAAAATTACGAAATGCAGCGCTTTATTCGCCATGAAACGCAAATAATGGTCGCTACCACCGTCATTGAAGTAGGCGTAAATGTGCCCAATGCCTCCGTTATGGTGATTGAAAATGCCGAACGATTCGGGTTGTCTCAATTGCATCAACTCCGCGGAAGGGTAGGACGCGGAGCAGAGCAATCGTTTTGCATCCTGATGACAGGGTACAAACTCAGCCAGGACGGCCGGGAACGGATTCAAACCATGGTAAATACCAACGACGGATTTGAAATTGCAGAAGCTGATTTGCGGCTGCGCGGACCAGGGAATATTGAGGGTACCCAACAAAGTGGCATGCTGCATTTCCGGATAGCCGATTTGGCAAAAGACGGCCCAATTTTGCAAGCCGCCCGATCTATTGCTCAGCAAATACTGGAACTGGACCCCGAATTGCGAACTCCGGAAAATGCTCGTTTAAAGCAATTTTTAGAAGCATATGCAAAAGATTCTAAAATATGGAGTCGGATTTCTTGATTTTTTTAAAGTAAAATTTTGTTTAAAACAAATTATTTTTTAAATTTGTGTCCTGTTTTTCACCTAAACCAACCTTATTATGGAACAGAAAACAAATTACCTTGCCCTCATCGTTTGTCCCCTGATCAATATGGCTTTGGGGATGGGCTGGTATGGGGTGTTTAGCCAAGCCTGGATGGATGGCCACGGCCTCACCATGGATCGCATCAACAGCAATCAATCCCCCATGTTGTATGTTGTTAGCGTGGTGGGATCGCTTATTTCTGCTTATGTACTTCATCTTATTTTTCAGCGACTGGGGGTTCGGGGCTGGCTGGATGGATTAAAGTCGGGCGCCGCCATTGGTTTGTTTGGTCTGGTAGGCACCATTGTGAGTTACAGTTTCTCTTTATTGCCCCTTTCCGCTGCATTTATTGATGGCGGTTTTGCTTTTGTTCTGTTTTGCCTGTATGGTGCGTTGCTGGGCGGCTGGCAGAAAAAAGGCTAAGAAACTGTTTTAAAACCTCAGGGATAGATGAAAGGTAAAGATTTTGGCGCCAGGCAAGGCTTATTTTTGAGGGAATAGCCATGTCCTATTGCCGAAAAAATAAATGCAGCATGGCGTTAAAAGA
>JAGWYI010000515.1 GCA_018969455.1 Bacteroidota bacterium
TATTTGGGCTTTCAATGTGTTTCAAATTTATATTGTCCTAAAATATTAAATCAAACACCATGCACCTTTGGGGAATTGACCTTGGCGGAACCAAAATCGAATGTGCGGTTCTGGAAAGTCGCGAAAATCCACACCTAATCACCCGGCAGCGCGTTTCTACCGATGCACATTTGGGGTATGAACACATCATCAAACAGGTGGTAAAAGTGATTCGGGAAACGGAATCAGAAACCGGCTTGAAGGCGAACGCCCTGGGCTTGGGGCATCCGGGTACACTGGATCCAAATACAGGCATGATCAAAAATGCCAATACCACTGCACTTATTGGCAAGCCTTTCGACAAAGACCTGGAGCAGGCCCTGGGCATTCCGGTGACATTGGCCAACGACGCCAATTGTTTTGCGGTTGCCGAAGCACACATGGGGGCTGTACCCGATGTTTTGCCCAATGCTGAAGTGGTTTTTGGCGTCATTTTGGGCACCGGTGTGGGTGGGGGACTCGTGGTTAACGGCAAAGTCATCAATGGCCGGCAGGGTATTGGCGGAGAATGGGGCCACAACTTTCTCGATGAAAGCGGCGGACCCTGTTACTGCGGGAAAATGGGTTGTGTGGAAACCCTGATTTCCGGCCCGGCTCTGGAGCGCTATTATACCAAACACAGCGGACACCAAAAAAACTTGCGCGAAATTGTGGCGCTCGCAGATGCGCGTGACGCCGTCGCTGTAGAAACCCTCGATCGGTTGGTTTACTTTTTCGGAAAGGCCATTGCGGTAGTTATCAACATTGTGGATCCCGATGCAATCGTTTTGGGCGGTGGCGTGGGCAACATCGAACGCCTGTACACCGACGGTGTGACGGAAGTAGCCAAACACATTTTTAATACCCGCGTGGATACCATTTTTCTGCGTCCAAAGCTGGGCGACAGCGCAGGGGTTTACGGGGCGGCCTTGTTGTAATTAAAAAACATGTTTCTCAGCGTGATAACTGGATCGCACCAATGGTCCGCTTTCAACGTATTTTAAGCCTCTCTGAAGGCCAATTTCCTTGTAATGGGCGAAAAGATCGGGGTGGATAAACTCCGCTACTTCGATGTGCATTTTGGTTGGCTGTAAGTATTGACCAATGGTGAGGATGTCGCAATTGTGCGCCACCAGATCGTCTATCACTTGGTACACTTCTTCGGGAGATTCGCCCAGACCCACCATCAAGCCGGTTTTGGTGCGTTTGCCGTATGCACTGGTGCGTTTGATTTGTTCGAGGCTGCGCTCGTATTTGGCCTGCGGCCGCACTTTTCGGTACAGCGAAGGAACCGTTTCGATGTTGTGGCTCACCACTTCCTGCCCGGCAGAAATCATCCGTTCCAGGGCATCCCAACTGCTTTTTACGTCGGGAATAAGGGTTTCTATGGTGGTTTCGGGAGACCGTTCCTTCACAGCACGCACGGTTTGGTACCATATTTCGGCGCCGCGGTCTTTCAATTCGTCACGGTTGACAGAAGTAATAACGGCGTGTTTTACCCGCATTAGCCAAATTGCTTCGGCAACACGTCGGGGCTCGTCGGTATCATATTCATTGGGGCGGCCTGTTTTAACGGCGCAAAAAGAGCAGGAACGGGTACAAACATTGCCAAGAATCATAAAAGTAGCCGTTCCAGCGCCCCAACACTCGCCCATATTCGGGCAATTCCCGCTTTGGCAGATGGTGTGGAGCTTGAATTCATCCACAATGTTGCGCACCTGACGGTAATTTTCGCCCATTGGCAAGCGCACTTTCAACCACTCGGGCCGCTTAGGCCTGGGGCTTGTATCTTGATCCTGTACAGGGAGTTCCAGCATGATTGAGCCAGTGTTAAAAAAATGGTTATACGAGACGCCGCTAAAGATGTATGGTTCAGCGGAACCAGACTTCATCAGTTTGAACGATTCACAAACGAAAAAGTTTGAAGAGCCGTTTATCGGCGTCTGCCAAGCTGCAAATTTAGAAAGAAGTTGATAAACAAACGCTGGTTGTTCTTTTCCGAAACCAGAATTGGCACTTTGGTGGCAAAAGCGTCGGCCATTACCCCAATCTCCAGCGCCTTTACAAATTCATCGAAGGCGCCCCAATCCATGTGGAACGCCAGCGCGGCGTTGGCGCCTGGCGTAAATGAAACCTCGTTGAACCCTTTGGTAAAGGGGGAAGCGCCTAAAATACGCGAATTGTTGAGGAATATGGCTGCTGTTTCCGAGCTGTATTTTTGATGGACGGCACGATTTTGACCGTTTATATCGCTGGAATAGCGCAAAGCTAAATAATAAGGCTTAATAATACCCAGGGTAGGGCCTACACTGTAACTCATGCCCAAAGCCACGCCCTTTTGCTTTGCTTTCTCCGTGAAGTACCGTTTGGTTCCCCAGGATGCGCGTAAAGCCAGTAAATTGTTTTGTTTCCCAAAAACAAATGGCCGAAACGAGCGACTTACGGTGGGGTCGGCACTTTGCCTTATTTCTTTGGGGTGTCTGATTTCTCCCAAGGTCGCCTTGAAAAACTTGGTTTTATCATACGTTCGCAAACGACCAAATTCCACCCCGGCAACATATCCTTTGTTGGTGGTAAGCATAAAATTGAAGGTCGTTTCTCGTTTGTAAATTATGCCAACTTTTTGAGGAGGCATGCGTACGCCCTGCGCCGAAACGCTCGTGCCGATCAAAGCCAGCATGAAGAGTACAAGCCCTTTTTTCATAACGCAGGATTTTGTTTCAAATATAGGCGCTTTAAGCGGAACTGCAAGCGTTTAAATGCGATTTTGTCTACAAAAACACAGGATTTTTTAATGAATGTAAAAACCCGTACCTTTACAACAGATTTTAACCTAAGGGGTTGTGTGAAAAATCGCCAAATTTGACATTATGCCAATAGACGTAATATTTATTCTGGTTTTTGGATACGGTTTTTGGGTTGGCTATCGCCAGGGGATAATTGGTACCATTTTTAACATTGCAGCCTACTTGTTCGGCGTGGTTTTGGCGTTCAAGGTAACACCCACAACCACCAATGTACTCGAAATTGCCTTTAATTCCAATAACCCTACCATCTACCTGGCCGCTTTTTTGGTCAACCTTGCAGTTGTAATGTTGTTTTTGCGGATGGCAAGTTCGGGTATAACCGGCCTCTTCGAAGCCGCTTTTCTGGGTATGTTTAACCGGGCTGCCGGCGGTTTGCTTACCGGCGGCTTTGGTGTGCTGGTGT
>JAGWYI010000516.1 GCA_018969455.1 Bacteroidota bacterium
GCGTGCCAAACCACCTGCGACTTCCGATGAGGTTTTGAATGGATTGTTGTTTCGCTTGAGTATCCCAGGCGTGGATGCGCATGGTGGTCCCTTGGGCGACCCGAATTATGGGGAACAATTGCAAGACAAAGCGATACAGATGGTAAAGGCGGAGGCGAAAGTGCGGGTTTCGTACACTTCTATTGACGGCACCTTGTTGGATGGCAGCTACAGTTTGCGCAATCCGGTGTATGTTTTTGAAGATTTGCAATATGGCCCCTTTGCCGCCGGGTGGATGTTTTCACCGCGGATTGCGCCGCAATTGCCGGGTTTGGGTTTGCTGGAACTGGTGCCGGAAGCCGATATTTTGGCCTGGGCAGACGAACAGGATGCCAATGGCGACGGGATTTCGGGGCGTGCGAATTATGTTTGGGACGCGGTAACACAGCAAAGCAAACTGGGCCGTTTTGGGTGGAAAGCCAATCAGCCGAGCTTGTACCAACAAACGGCAGGCGCCTTTAATGGCGACCTTGGGATCACGACCCCCTTGTTTCCGCAGGATCAACTGACTCCGGTTCAGCAAGCGGCCTACAGCAATGTACCGAATGGCGGCAACCCGGAATTGGAAGAAGTTACCTTAAAAAAGGTCGTTTCGTACATGCAATGCCTTTCGGTACCAGCGCGACGCAATTATAAGGACCCGGTGGTTTTGCGGGGAAAATATCTTTTTTCGGAGTTAAAATGCGCTGCTTGTCACCGTCCTGAAATGAAAACAGGCAACAATGGAGCCATTGAGGCCTTATTTGGGCAACAGATTTTCCCCTATACCGATTTGCTCTTGCATGATATGGGTCCGGAACTGGCCGATAATCGGCCGGATTACCTGGCCAGTGGCAGCGAGTGGCGCACGCCCCCCTTGTGGGGTTTGGGTCTGATCCAAACGGTGAACGACCATACCTTTTTGTTGCATGATGGTCGGGCGCGCAATGCGGAGGAGGCCATTTTGTGGCATGGCGGGGAAGGCGCAGGGTCGCGGGATCGCTACAAGCGCTTGAATGCCGAGGATCGCCTGGCTTTGCTTCAGTTTTTGGATAGTTTGTAGGCACATAAAAATGCGCTCATCAGCACCTGGATTTGATATAAAAAAGCCGTTTTCCGGCTCAAAATGGCTGGAAATGCCCGTGTCGATTGCCCCATTGGTGGTATTTCGCATGGTGTTTGGCTTGTTGATGCTGGGGAGCACGCTGCGTTTTTGGGCCCTGGGCTGGATTGAAAACCATTACCTCCAAACCCGCTTCCAGTTTAAATATTGGGGCTTTGAATGGGTACAAGTGTTGCCACCCGCGGGCATGTACGCCTTGCATGTGGGCATGATTTTGGGCGCATTGGGCATCCTCTCGGGTTTGTTTTATCGCTGGAGTGCGGTTTTGTTCTTTTTGTGTTTTACCTACACGGAATTGATTGACCTGACGTACTACCTGAACCACTATTATTTTGTGAGTTGGGTGGCATTGATGTTGGTTTTTGTGCCGGCGCACCGTTGTTTTTCGGTAGATGTATGGCGCAAACCGGCGCTTTACCGTTCGGAGACGCCGCGATGGACCATTTTTATTTTCCAGTTTTTATTGGGCGTGGTATATGTTTATGCGGGTTTTGCCAAAATCAATTATAGTTGGCTGATTGAAGCGATGCCTTTGCGGATTTGGTTGCCCGCTGCGGATGGATTGCCGGTGGTAGGACCCGTTTTCCGATGGTATTATTTGCCCTGGATTTTTAGTTGGGCGGGTATGTTGTACGATTGCAGCATCGTGTTTTGGCTCGCGTGGGCGCGTACGCGGAGGTGGGCATACGCGACCGTCCTTTTTTTCCATGCGATGACAGGATGCTTGTTCCAAATCGGGGTGTTTCCGGTGGTGATGATCGGGGCGACCCTGATTTTTTTCCCGGCAGCCTTTCATACCCGGATTTTGACATTTTTGGGTCGTTTTTTACCCAAAATAGCGCCTAAACCGGCATCCGAGCACAACAAACCGGTAATTTCAAATGTTCGGTGGACGGTTTTAGTCCTGTTTTTCAGTTTTCATCTGTTGTTTCCATGGCGTTATTTGTGTTACCCGGGGAATTTATATTGGAGCGAAGAGGGCTTTCGATTTTCGTGGCGGGTGATGTTGATGGAAAAAGCCGGAAATGCCCTGTTTTATGTAAAAGATGGCATTACGGGTAAAGAAGGGGTGGTAAACAACAGCGATTTTTTGAATACCCACCAGGAAAAACAAATGGCGACCCAGCCCGATATGATTTTGCAATTTGCGCATTTTTTGAAAAAACATTATGAAGCGCGGGGCGTACAACAAGCGGTGGTACGGGCAGAGGTGTATGTAACGTTGAATGCACGTTCGAGTTCCTTGTTGATTGATCCGAATTTGGATTTGACCTCGGTAGAAGATAGTTGGCGCCCCAAAACCTGGATTTTACCTTATTAAATGGTTTTATGTGTAAACAGCAAGCAAACAGGGCAATCATTGCGCTTTTGGGGATTACCCTTCCTTTATGCATAAGCGCACAAACGGGGTTGGAAGACAGCACGCGGCAGCAGCAGTTGCGGGAAGTAACGATTCAGCAAAAAGACGCCAACACCATGGGTATGTCGCGCTTGCGGGCGGTGGAAGGCATGGCTATTTATGAGGGAAAAAAGAGCGAGGTGGTGCGTTTGGATGGGATCACCGCCAACTTATCGACCAACAATGCGCGGCAGGTTTTTGCGCGGGTGGCGGGTTTGAACATTTGGGAAAGCGATGGGGCCGGACTGCAATTGGGCATTGGCGGGCGCGGTTTGAGTCCGAACAGAACCAGCAATTTCAATACGCGCCAGAACGGTTACGACATGAGTGCCGACGCGTTGGGGTACCCGGAAAGTTACTACACCCCACCGACCGAAGCACTTTCGCGCATTGAAGTGGTGCGCGGTGCGGCTTCCTTGCAATATGGCACCCAGTTTGGCGGCATGCTCAATTTTGTGACGCGGCAGCCGGGGGGGGACCGGGCGTTTCGGTATGTGGGACGGCAAACGGTGGGCTCTTACGGATTTATCAACACCTTTAACAGCATTCGCGGCAATATTGGGGACGGTAAAATGGGCTATTATGCTTATTTTCAGCATAAACAGGGCGATGGCTGGCGACCTAATGCGGGTTTTGGACTGGATAATGGGTTTGTGGATATGCATTTTCAGTTGACTAAAAAACTCA
>JAGWYI010000517.1 GCA_018969455.1 Bacteroidota bacterium
AAGCCAGGGGTGTACTTCGTTGACTTATAATGATTTATAAAAAATCGTTGTGCACAAAACCCGGAGGCCTGAAGTATGCTAATCCCGGCTACCCATAAAGCGCCAAATGAGGTAAATCAATTGCACCAAAGCGGCAAGCGCTGCAGCAACATAAGTCATGGCAGCCCAGGTGAGCGCATCTTTTGCACCGCTGTATTGCTCACCGCGGGCATATCCGGAATTATCAAGCCATGCCAGTGCGCGGCGGCTGGCGTCAAACTCTACCGGAAGTGTTACCAGGCTGAACAGCGTGGTAATACCAAATGCGGCCAGCGCAATAATGAGGATGATGGGGCTTTTTAACATGCTGAGGCCCACCAAGCCAAACATAAACAGATATTGTTGAACGCCGGCTGCGATGTTTACCACTGGAACCAGGGCCGAACGCATTTGCAACATGCTGTATGCTGTTGCATGTTGTACAGCGTGCCCGCATTCGTGTGCTGCAACTGCCGCCGCTGATACATGCCGGCCATAATATACTTCCCGGCTCAGGTTGACGGTTTTATCGGCCGGATTGTAATGATCGGTCAGGTGACCATCTACCTGGGTGATTTGCACATCGTAAATTTGGTAGTACTTCAACATAGCGGCGGCAACTTCAGCGCCGCTGGCGCCGTTGGTCATTGGAACCTGTGCATATTTCTCGAATTTGCCTTTCAATACGCTGCTCAGGATGTAACCGATGATCATGAACAAGACGCTGATAATCAACATTCCCATGTTTTTAACTTTTTTGATTTTTGATGGTCGTTTTGTTCGACCGGTTGAGTGATTGGGTGTACAGTATGCTTTGCGCTGCCTTACAAGCAGCATTTGCGTGCATGCAGTGCATTCATTTTCATGAAATTAGGCAAAATGCCTTGCTTCCAGATTATGCATTGCGCTGTATATAACAGCAAAAAAAGAAAAAAGTAAGCAGAAAATCGATAAAAATTGTTTCCGAGCGCCTGAGTTCTCAGGCTCGTCAGACAAAAACTTTAATCGATCATTTTAAAGCCGGTGTACTTGTGTAAAGCTTTGGGAATTCGGATTCCCTCCGCAGTTTGGTTGTTTTCCAACAAGGCTGCAACAATGCGCGCCAAGGCCAGAGCAGAACCATTGAGGGTGTGCGCCAATTCCACCTTGCCGTTTTCGTCCCGAAAGCGCAATTTCATTCGATTGGTTTGGAAAGTTTCGAAATTGGAAACCGAGCTCACCTCCAACCAACGCTTTTGGGCTGCGGAAAACACCTCGAAATCGAAGGTGAGCGCCGATGCAAAACCCATATCACCCCCGCACAAGCGCAAAATACGGTATGGCAATTCCAGTTTATGAAGCAACCCGGATACATGGCGAACCATCGCTTGAAGTGTTTTATAGGATTGATCGGGATGTACAATTTGCACAATTTCAATTTTTTCAAACTGATGTACCCGATTCAGTCCGCGCACATGCGCCCCCCAGGCGCCAGCTTCCCGACGGAAACAAGGCGTGTAAGCCGTCATTTTGATGGGTAAATCCTTGAGTGCAACGATTTCGTCTCGATAAATGTTGGTAACAGGAACCTCGGCGGTTGGAATCAAAAACAATCCGTCGCGCTCGCAGGTGTACATCTGAGCCTCTTTGTCGGGCAATTGACCGGTTCCGCGCGCGGTATCCTCATTTACGAGCAAGGGAGGATTTATTTCCTCAAAACCGGCTTTAACCGCTTCATCGAGAAAAAACTGCACCAGGGCCCGCTGCAAACGAGCACCCTTTCCACGGTACACCGGAAAACCGGCTCCGGTCAGTTTTACGCCCAACTCAAAATCAAACAATTGATATTTTTTGGCCAGATCCCAGTGCGCCAGAGCATCATCGGGCAAACTTGGGAAAGGCTTCTTCCAATCCTTTGCTAGCTGGTTATCCTCGGGTGTTTTCCCACGTGGTACCGACTTGTGGGGGATGTTGGGCACCGTGTACAACAGATTTTCCAGATCCAATTCAATGGAACGCTGTTGTTCTTCCAGGCTTTTAACTTTTTCTTTTTGAGCAGCTACCAGCAATTTCAGATCTTCGGCTTCTGCCTTTTTACCCTGACCCATTAATTGGCCAATTTGCTTGCTCAAACGGTTGTTTTCTGCAAGAATGTTGTCCAATTCTGTCTGGTTTGAACGGCGGCGATCGTCCAATAACAAAATATCTTCGATCACCTTGAGTTGTTTGGCACTCCAGTTGCGCTTGCGCAAACCGTTCAGGATGCGTTTTTGCTCCTCCCGAATAACTTTAACTTGTAACATTTTTTCAATTTTAATCAAAAAAGTGCTGCAAGATAGGGCGAATTTCAAAATACACTTATCTTTGCAACGTTCATTACTGTAAAGTCTTACCTCAATACCCAACATTTCTGCTTTTTTTGTTGTTGTAACACTCGGGTAAGCAGTAATTCATAACCCTTCTCTTCTTTTCCCACCCGGTGCGCATTTACCCAAACGACTTTTCTTGACGTTTAGCACACCGATCCATTTTTAACCCATTTATTGTCATGTACGACATTCTTCAGCTAAACGATAAGCTGGTACCCGAACTTAAGGAAATCGCTCAAAAACTTGGTATCAAAGGATACAACAAACTGACGAAACAGGATCTTATCTACAAAATTCTCGACGAACAGGCGCTTATCCAAAAAAAATCAGGCGATACCAATGTACCCGTCGTCGATGAACCCAATCCTTCCACCGGCCGCCGTCCCAGAAAAATCATGAACGACGACGATGTATCCACGCCCGCTTCGCCTAACACGGAAAAAACGGAAACATCCAGCACGGAAACGCCAGAATCAAGCCCGTTAAAACCACAACAAACCCAACAACAAACCCCACAACAAACCCAACAAAACGGAGGCAAACCCAATTTACGCCGCGAACAACGCCGCGACTTCATCGACCGCCGCCGAGAACAACCACAACGCGATAATACCAATAACCCCAACCGCGATAGACCCACCGGAAATACCGGAAATGGTGGAAATACCGGAAATGGCGGAAATACCGATCAACCCCGGCGTGAACGATGGGACGACCGCCGCGATATGCGCCGAAATAGATGGGAAGACCGCCGCGACCGCCGAAATCAAACCCCACAAAAACCCGGAAACCCAAACCTGGTTGATCCCGAAGCAACAAAACTCATCAACCTGGAAGAGGAAGAATTTACAAATCCTGTAA
>JAGWYI010000518.1 GCA_018969455.1 Bacteroidota bacterium
GGTAAAACACGCAAATGGGATCGACTGGTGGGTTGTTAAGCCAGCACCCTACAATAAAAACAGTTATTTTAAATTCCTGATCACCCAAAACGGACCATCTCAACCTGAATTTCAGAACTTTACTTTTAATACCCTAACTTTCAGCACACAAAGTCAAACATGTTTCAGCCCGGATGGGAAAAAGTTTATACGGTATAGAGGATCTGAGGGGGTATACATTTTTGATTTCGATCGACAAACCGGTTTGTTATCTAATCCCGTTTTCATTGACCCTCCCGAAATAGCGATTCAATATGGTGGCTGTGCGGTATCACCCAACAGCCGATTTTTATACCTCAGCAACCTTACCGATTTGTATCAACTGGATCTTGAAGATGTGATGAATCCGGCATCATTTCGGCACATCGCCACCTATGACGGGTATATTGATAATCTTGCTGCCAATTTTGGGTATTGCCAACTTGCGCCCGATTGCCAAATCTATATATCGCCCGGCAATCCGAGCAAGGTTTACCACATCATCCACCGCCCTGATGAACTGGGCGAAGCTTGTGATTTTGAGCAACATGCGCTGAAAATGGATGCTTATCAGGGCTCTATGGTACCTCCATACCCCAATTACCGCCTCGGCCCCAGCGGGATGGAGGGCTTGCCTTGTGCTCCTACCGTGTCTACCTTTGGTCCGCTCCTGGAGCAATCAAATCTTAGGGTTGCCCCTAATCCCAACTCCGGAAGTTTCACCCTATATTACCAACTTGGACAAAACCAGGGTGCGTCTTTTGTAATGTACAACGCACTGGGCCAGGAAGTGTACCGAACGACACTTCCGGGAGATACGGGCAATATTGCCATGAATCTGAATCATTTAGCCCCCGGAATCTATTTTTATGTTGTTCCGGCAGTTAGCGCGCCTGTTTCGGGTAGATTAATCATTTCAAATGAGTAGTACACTTGTGAATTCACCATTTTGACCCTACTTTTGTAAAAGATTGTCATTCATTTGGTTCAATGTTCAATGCAACCAGTAGTTCTAACAAGTTCTAAGCACCTTTTACATATGCAAGCGGATCTTAAAAAAGAAATGGACGCAATTCAAATAAGTGTAAACAAGCAATTGGATGGTTACACGTTCAGCATAAGTCCGACTATCCGTGCCTTGATAAAAACGTGGTTTCCGGATGCACATCCAGCGAACATTATCTTTGTTTCCTACGACATAAAGAGTGATTTTGAAAATTATTATAACAAATTAGAGGCATCGATCTATCCGGCCTTGTTGGGCATCGAAAAACAATCGGATCTTACCCAAAAGATCCATGAAGTCAGGTTCGTAGATACTCAAACTGGTAAAGTTTTACATATCCATAAGATTGGTGCGTGAAGAAAAATTATCATCTTTATTTGGGTAAAGCAGGGCACCTCACAGTAATGTCAGAGTTTTTAACCCTTGGCTGGAATGTTGCTATCCCGGAGGTTGATATTGGGGACGACATATTTGTAGTTCAAGATGATAGTGGAACCTTAAGACGGGTTCAGGTTAAAACCTCCACTGGCACGCCCCGTCAAAATGGGTTCAGTGGGCAATTTAAAGTTTCATTAAGCCAACTGAAAAACATTGCGAATATTCCGGTGCATTATGTTTTCATTGTAAGACACAATAACCAATGGACGAAGCCGATTATTATTCGCCAGGACTATTTACTCAATCATTGGCAAAATGACAACATTGGCTCCATTCATGAAGAAAAATTGAATTTGTATTTTTCTTATTCTATTGATTTTGTTGAATGCTCTGGTGTTAATCTAACAAACTACATTTCAGATTTTTCGGACTTCCCATTGGTTGAATTCTGATTTATCAGAGGGAATCCCTGAGAAAGGCCAATTTTCTGGTAAGATGTTTAAAAAGTGAGCCCCACCCCTACATCCCACCAGGATACCGCATCGCAAAATCCTTGGCAAAATACGTCAAAATCACATCGGCGCCCGCCCGGCGTATACTCAATAGTGTCTCAGGCATCGCGCGTTCAAAATCGAGCCAGCCATTGTCGCAGGCGGCCCGCAGCATCGCGCATTCGCCACTCACGTGGTAGGCGGCGATGGGTAAATCAAAACGCTCTTTGAGCAAATGGATCACATCTAAGTAGTGCAAAGCCGGTTTTACCATCAGCATATCGGCGCCTTCCACCACATCCAGTTCGGCTTCGATGAGCGCCTCGCGTTTGTTGGCCGGGTTCATTTGATAGGTCTTTTTATCGCCACTTTTGGGCGCTGAGTCGAGGGCGTCGCGGAAAGGGCCGTAAAACGCGCTCGCATACTTGGCACTATATGCCAAAATGCCGGTTTGTGTAAATCCGCGTTCATCGAGGGCTTCCCGAATATAACCCACCCGGCCATCCATCATATCGGAAGGGCCCAGCATATCGAAACCAGCCTCCGCCTGTGCGACGGCCATGCGCGCGAGGATGGGCAGGGTTTCGTCGTTGACAATCGCGCCGTTGCGCACCAGGCCGTCGTGCCCGTCGCTGCTGTAAGGATCCATTGCCACATCGCTGATGAGGCAACACTCGGGAAAACGTTGTTTGATGGCACGGGCCGTGTGCAGGTAAAAATTATCCGGATCGGCGCCGTAATCGGCCGTCGGGGTTTTCAAATGATCGGCTACGGCCGGGAACAGTACAAAATTGGTCAGTCCAAGCGCCATGCACGCTTCAATTTCGAGCAGCAACTGGTCGGGTGAAAAACGAAACACGCCCGGCAAAGACTTGATTTCCTGCTTGATGTGCTGTCCATCCACCAAAAACAAGGGATAAATCAGGTGTTGCGGGTGCAAATGGGTTTCAACGGCCATGTTTCGGATGGCGGCGGACTGGCGGTTGCGACGTGGGCGTGCGAGCATGGGAATGGGCTGGGTTGATGTGTACGCAAAGGTACATTACCCGCGGGAAACGGCTCACAAGGGCTGAAGATGTGACAGAGAACTGAAAAAAAACAGGGCGCAAACCAATTGCTTGGCCGCACCCTGTATAACCCCAAAAAACCAAATGAAAACTTCTTTATAAACGCGCGGAGCCGCGATATGTTTCAAATTATTGTATCATTTTAAAAAAATGATGCGCAAAGATAGAGGCATTTGTCAGATTCCAAATACCTACAACCAAATTTTTTATTCATGCCATCTGCGCAACCCGTATTTCGTTCGTTTTATGGCAGAATTGTACCTTTG
>JAGWYI010000519.1 GCA_018969455.1 Bacteroidota bacterium
CTGGGGCTAAGTCGTAACAAGGTAGCCGTACCGGAAGGTGCGGCTGGAATACCTCCTTTTAAGAGACTTAATTGGTGCTTTTTTTTGACAAATTCTTCCTCTTATCTTCACTTTCTTTCCCTGTCTTTGTTAAATTTTAAAAAGCGCACACCACATCGGTAGGGCGCTTTTTTGTTTTACCCTCCATCCAACAGTTTTTCTATTTTTGCGGCTAAACTCTTTTATTTTTTGCATTCTAATGTCTTAGCCGCATGCGTTTCTCTCTGGTTTTGCTCGTCTGCCTGCCCCAATTCCTGGGCGCACAACTGCTGCCACACAGCGATTTGATTCTGTTCTCGGCCAACATCGGCAATGACAGCATCTGGAAATTGACTGCCCCGCGCTTCCTTTCTCAGTTTAACCCAGACGGCTACAATAACCAACCCGCTTTTATCAACAATCAGGAAATTTACCTGAGTGTCCAGTTTCCCAACGATACCACCCAAACCGACATATACGCGCTGCAACCCGCCAGTGGCGTCAAACAAGCCATTATCGCAAGCCCCGAAACCGCCGAATACTCCCCCACCCCCATGCCCGACGGAAAACGGTTCTCGGTCATTCGCGTTGAACAAAATGGAAACCAACGCATTTGGTCATTCCCACTAGATCGCCACGACAACGGACGACCCGAATTTCCCGAGATAATTGATGCAGGATACCATTGCTGGATTAATGATACCCTGGCTGGCGTATTTATCGTGGGCAAAAATGGCCAGGCACATCAACTCTACGCCATTGGCCTTAAAAGCCAAAAACGCCTGCGCATCGCCTCGGGCATTGGGCGCTGCCTCAAACCCCTCTCCGGAAACAGAATGGCGTTTGTAGCCAAATCAACCGATCAAACCTGGTTTCTCAAAATCTGGGATTTACGGAAACAAAGCGCTCAAATTATTGTCAAAATGCCCACCGGAAGCGAAGACTTTGCCATCATGCCTGATGGAACTTTTCTGGCAGGAAACAAATCCAAACTGTTTCAATACAAACCCGGCAAAACACCCGATTGGCTCGAAATCGCCGACCTGGCAAAATACGGCATAAAAAATATCAGCCGAATCGCAACAGGAAAAGACGGGAAAATCGTTGTAGTGGTGCAATAAGCCCTTAAACACCCACTCCCCTAACTTGATTGCCCACGGAAACTGTCTTACTTTTGCACTTAAAAAAGCATCTCTTTTTAAAATTATTCTGGTATGCGTCGGTTCTTAATTGTATTTGCTCTAATTGCCTTATGCTCGGCCCAATTGCGTGCATCCTTCATCCTCCTTCCCATGGACGAAATTACGCAAAAAAACCACCTGAAAGCCTATGGGGTCACTTACTGGGTAATTTCCCAGGGTGTTGAGGCTTGGTGGCTGCTCAATTACCGCGGCGGTAGCTTTGCTTTTGCCTATACGCCCACCTTTGAAAAAGAATGCAAAATTCGTAACGTAAGTTATGAAATCATTGCAGATGCCCAATTTGCTGCCATTCAGAACGAAATTCTGAATCCCGAAGTGAATATGGATGTGATAAAACTCGAAAAAGCGCCCAAAATTGCCGTTTATACCCCCGATAAGAATGAAAAGGGCGAGGTGGTACAACCCTGGGACGATGCGGTAACCATGGTGCTTACTTATGCCGAAATACCCTACGATGTTTTATATGATACCGAAGTGTTACAAGGAAAACTGTCGGAATACGACTGGCTGCATCTTCACCACGAAGATTTTACCGGTATGTACGGCAAGTTTTATGCAAGTTTTTCCGGACAGCCCTGGTACGTGGAGCACGTGCGCCTGATGGAAAATCTGGCACGCATCAACGGGTTCGATAAAGTGAGTCAGCTGAAATTGGCCGTTGCCAAAAAAATATCTGCTTACGTGGCTGGCGGCGGATTTATGTTTGCCATGTGCTCCGCTACAGATACCTACGACATCGCCCTGGCAGCAGAAGGTACCGACATTTGCTCCAGTGTTTTCGACCGAGACCCCATTGACCCCGCCTATCAAAGCAAACTAGATTTTTCAAAAACCTTTGCATTTAAAGATTTTACCATCATTACCGATCCTGGCATATACGAACACTCCAGCATAGATAATAACTTGTCGCGCACCGTATTACCCGAACAGGATTACTTTAATTTGTTTGATTATTCGGCCAAATGGGATCCAGTGCCAACCATGCTCACCCAAAATCATACCCGCACGGTGAAAGGGTTTATGGGGCAGAGTACCGCATTTTTGAAAAAATACATCAAACCGAATGTGTTGATTATGGGAGAAAACAAACCTGCCAATGAGGCGCGCTACATTCATGGCACTTTTGGTTATGGTTTCTGGACCTTTTATGGAGGTCACGATCCTGAAGATTATCGGCATTTTGTAGGAGATCCGCCAACCGATTTGGCACTGCATCCCAATTCTCCGGGATACCGCCTTATTTTGAACAACATTCTTTTTCCTGCGGCAAAAAAGAAACACCAAAAAACTTAAGCCCCTGTATTATACCAGGATTTACAGGATTTTGTGGCTAAATCAGGATTGATTTTGCTGATTTTTCGTGATTTCAAAGGCCTTATGCCAAAAACTTGGCGAAGTGAAGCATCAGATACCACAGGGTACTTTAAACCATCGCAATTCCGTTTTTTTATTTTTAAAAATGGCAATTTATCCAACTTCTGTACTACCGTTGGGATAGTACAGAAGTTTTAATATACAGTTATTGCTGGAATTGAAAACTTTTTACGTCATTTGCCATTCATTAGCCCTTTTTTTGCTCTACTCTTTCATTCCAGTTGATCCATGGAACGACCCATTGCATTTCTTTGTATTGCATCTTATTTCAAAGGCAACGACTTTTTGCGCGGCATGAAATCGACAGGCGCAACGGTTTATCTGGTCACATCGAAAAAACATGAACATGCCGAATGGGCACGTGAAGCCCTGGACGACCTGTTTTTCGTACAGGAAGGCCCTGAAAATGAATGGATCATGGATGATGTAGCGTCAGGGCTAGCCTGGCTGATGCGTACGCATAAAATTGACCGGATTGTTGCGCTGGATGATTTTGATGTGGAAAAAGCGGCGTTTTTGCGTGAGTATTTTCGAATACCCGGTATGGGTGTTACCACGGCGCACCATTTCCGCGACAAACTGGCCATGCGTATCGCAGCAGCAGACGCAGGAATTCCCGTTCC
>JAGWYI010000520.1 GCA_018969455.1 Bacteroidota bacterium
GTTGCGCGCGCCGTGCCGTTTCAATACCGTTAAAAAGGGCGTATCGGAACTCGATTTGATGCGATGCAGCAATTCGGAAAGCCCCTCCAGCGCCGCATTTTCCGGTATGCAACACTGGTATTGTATAAAACCACGCCTGCCATAAAAGCGGTTCCAGTTTTGCACCGCATCCAGCGGGTAAAAATAACGATCCAGCGTAACGCTGTGATCCGGCTTGTCTGCCGCTTTGTGGAAAAAATAGTTGTGCAGGCGGATCGACAAGGGATTTAAAAACCAGCCGGGTGCATAAAAGGGCACGTTTCGCTTCGGTTTTTCGTCAAAAACCAGTGCTTCCTTTGCGTTTTCCGCTTCCGCATGTCGGGCAAAAAACACGGCGCCGCGTCCGAAATGCGCACCGCCTGCCGTACAATCTACCCAGGCAGCGGCATAAGGCCAGTCGCGGTGGGCATCAAATGCCGCCAATAGTCCGGCCAAATTCCCGGCCTTTACATTCCGCTGCCGCATGTTGCCCGAAGCAAGCCGCATCAATTGAAAACGCGCCTCCAATACGATGCCCGTCCAGCCCATACCACCACAAGTCAGCCAAAACAAATCGGCATTTTCGCTTTTGCTGCAATAAACCACCGAGCCATCGGCTTGCATCAAGGAAAAGTCGAGCAACCAGTCGGAAAAGCAGCCTTTTTCAGGGTGATTTTTGCCATGCACATCGCTGGCAATGGCGCCTCCCACGGTAATAGATTTGATGCCCGGTGTAACGTGAAAAAACCAGCCTTGGGGCACTACAAGGGGCAACAATTCAGAAAGCAGCAGGCCCGCTTCGCATGAAACGATGCCGTTTTCGGCATCAAACTCGATCAATCGATTGAATTTCAGCATGGAAACCACGCGCGGGCTCAAAGCTGCATCGCCATAGCAACGGCCATTGCCCCGGGCGATGAGCCTTTCGGCTTGCAGCACCTGCTCCCGCAAGGCTTCCCGGGAATCCGGGCTGCTCAGTTCCACCTCGGCGGAAGGGTAATTGCCCCAGTTGGCCAATCTTACTGTTTTCGTGTGTTCCATTGCGGCAACAAAGGTAAGGGACCGCCCAGGAACCTGCGCAACAAAGCAGTGTCGGTAATGGCAAAATAATTTCCCGGATTTTGACTTGAGTGCAGGAAATACCGGGCATGCAGCGGCCGATGGTCGGGAAAATCGCTCCATTGTTCAGGCAATTCGGGCCTTTGCACGTGGTAGAGGTCCAATTGCGCCGTATCTGCCTGGCTGGCGACCTGCAACTGGGCCATGCGTGCGCCCGGGTGCGTGGCCGGATCAAAATTATCGGCAAATGGCGTAGCATTGAGTTCATCCAGCGTCCTGAGCCATTGGGCAAATGCGGCAGAATCCTGCACAACATTCTGATTTTCAAGCCATTGACCGCTTGCATCGCGTGTGTACGCGATTTTCAGGGTATCCATTGCGAAAAACAAACCCCGGATGGCCCTGGAAGGCCATTTCCAGAGGCCTTTTTGCCGAAACTGTTGCGGTTTTGGAAACAGCATTCCATACAAATCGCCGGATGTCCAGTACCGACCCACATGCGGGTCGATTTCCACCGGACAAGCTCGACCCTCGTTCCAGGCGATGGATTTGCCGATTTTTAGCTTAAAAATGCGCCCTGTGCGTGCACGCAACTGCACGGTGAGGGCCGAATCCAGCATGAAAGCCTCTTTTTCCGCCACGCGCCGGATGGATTTCAAATCCAGCAGCGTTTGCATCCAGGCCAATACCGACGAATCGGCCGCCCGGTAGTTTTGCGCGTCCTGGATGGCGACCCAGCCATTTTCGGTGTTGTTCAATTGCAAATCAAAACCTGTCGGAGATTGTACCGAAATCCAGTCCACTTCCGAGGCATCCAGCCGAACGAGTCTGGTTTGGAAAAACCGGCGGAAAGGCCAGTCGTATCGGCTGAGCACACCCAGTGCCAGCACGAGCAGAAAAAGGTACACCAGATGTTTGTTTTTCATGGCCTGCTGTTTTCGCCCCAAAGAAAAGCCGTTTTTCCAGCATTCTTCCCCTTACATTTGTGCACTTTTTTTGTCTATGAAAATCGATCCTGCTACCAAAATTACACTGACCGGCGACCTCGGCAGCGGCAAAAGCGTCACATCGGCCTTGTTGTGCGAAAAAACCGGGTTCAAATACCTTTCAACCGGCCAAATTCAGCGCCAATTGGCGGCTGAAATGGGCCTCGACACCCTCGAATTGAACCGTCGGGCCGATGCCGACCCCTCCATCGACGAAAAAATTGACGGGGTGTTTATTTCCCTGGCGCACGACCCGGCCGGTTATATCATCGACAGCCGCATGGCCTGGTTCTTTTTGCCCGACTCCTTTAAAGTGTATCTGCAGACGCCGGTGGAAATTTCGGCTATGCGTATTCTGCAGGATCCCAAACGCAACAGCGAAAATTACAAGGATCTGGACGAGGCCATTGAGAAAATCAAAGCGCGAAAACAAAGCGAAAATGCTCGTTTTTTGCTCAAATACGGGGCCAACAGCACCAATTTGAACAATTTCGACCTGGTTGTTGATACCAGCGAACGCCCGGTGGAACAAGTGGGCGACCTCATTTTACGGGCATTGGAATGCAGACAAACCGGAGTGCCGTTTGCCCGGTATGTTTAATTGAAAGAATATCCATACCGGCTGGATTGGGAGTGCACTGGTTTTAAAACAGTTTCTAAGGTACTCATTGAATGTATACGCTTTACAGGTGCGCATGCGCCTGTCTTCCAGGTAGAATGACATTTTAACAGGGGCAAAAGGAATCCCATTCAAACCGCGTTGGATTCCATTCAAAATCGCGCAGGGTAATTAAACTATTTGTGGTGTCATATCCATAAAGTGGTTTATACTCAGCCATCATACATTGAAAAGCATCAATTAAACCAGGATTCGCCGGATTTTGTGGATAAATCAGGATGGATTATCCACAAAATCCGGCGAATCCTGGTATATACTTTCATCCTTTTTGCGAAACAAACCATTATCACAACCGAATATAAGTAGAATAATCAATCCAATTATAACAAAATTAGCCTTCTGTAAGCCAATTGTGACTTCAACACAATTTGAGAAAGAAATTGTTTTTCATCTTGTTAATTTTATTGTTGATTTTGTTGCCGCTACGGTTGGCAGCTACCCGAAGGGCGGGACTTTTACCACAAAACTTG
>JAGWYI010000521.1 GCA_018969455.1 Bacteroidota bacterium
TCGCTATCTTTTATCCGGCGTTTGGTACAACTCGATTACGAAAGCCGCATCATGATTTTTCTATCCTGTCCTTTAAGCCTTCTTGACCGTTTTCAAAATTTCATCGGGCAAACCCTTGAATCGCTTACGTCCATTTCCCGTACTACAATGTTTCGGACCCAAATGGAGGTTTCGTCAGAGCTCCGGTTTAAATTTTTTAATCAAATAAAAGATGTCGGACGAGATTGGGACAGGGCTGCACCCATGGATAATCTTTTTTTGCAAAGACCCTATCTTGAAGTTTTGGAGCGGTATCCGCCTGATGGCACGCGCATGGCCTACCTTGTTTTTTACCAAGGGCAGGAACCCGTAGGAGTAGCATTGTGTCAGATTAAGAAGTTCAAAGCCATTGACAGTTTGCAGGACCTGGATGGTGCGGGCAATTATTTGCAAGCCGTTCAAAACTGGATGCGGAAATGTGTAGCATGCATGATCACTTCCGATGTGCTGATTTGTGGAAATTTATTGTTAACGGGAGAGCACGGTTATTATTTCAATCCGGAGAAAATTGATCCTGAAAAAGCAATCGCTTTGCTCGATAACAGCTTGCGTGCTGTTGCTTCCGACTTGAAAGGACGGGAATTAAAAACGCCGGTAACGCTTATAAAAGACGTAGAACCTGCTCGTTTGGAAACCCGGGCCGAATTGAACAAAAGGGGATATTTTATATTTCAAATACAACCCAATATGGTGTTGCCTTTGAAGTTTGACAGTTTTGAAGGGTATTTGTCGGCCATGTCGACCAAATATCGGACGCGTGCCAAACGTGCCTTTAAAAAACTCGATGGCATTGAGTTCAGAACCCTGGATGTGCGTGGTATCGAAAACGCACTTCCCGAGCTCCATCGTATGTACCAGGAAGTAGCGCAAAGTGCAGGCTTCAACATGGTTACCCTCAATCCGGGGTATTTATTGGGGCTAAAACAGTCACTTGGAGATAAGTTTAATTTGGTTGGTTTGTATTTAAACGACCGGCTTATTGCCTTTTATACCACCATATTAAACCACCAGGTGATGGAAGCCCATTTTCTGGGATATGAAAAGGAGTACAATCATGATCACCAGGTATATTTGAATATGTTGTACCGCATGGTTTCTGAAGCCATTCAAGCAGGTGCTCAGGAAATTATTTTTGCCCGTACAGCCCTCGAAATTAAAAGCTCGGTAGGCGCCGAACCGCATCAATTAAATTGCTGTGTTCGCCACGACAACCCATGGATCAATCGTTTGGCAGGTGTCGCACTCGAATATTTAAGTCCGACCGAACAATGGGTACAACGGCATCCGTTTAAGAGCCATGAAATTGCCTAGTTCCAACAGACCAGCGTGATTTTTTCGGTTGAAATCGTGTTGCTCATGTGTCCTGCTCGATCCATAATTCTGATTTTATACAGAAGCGTATCTGTTTTAAAGCTCTGAGGAACCTTGTTGCAGGAAAGTTTGATGCCGGCCGGCGTGGTGTATATGCAGCAGGATGTGGGCAAAACAATGGAAATATCACCGGAAATGCCATTTCCAGTGCCTTGAGGCTCTATATATGGAATTTTATATGAAAATTTGGGGAAAGAGTCGCGCGCATCCTGGATAAAAATACTGGCTTGCGAATCGTTGTCGGGAAAACCCAAATCTCCGTCTCCATCTGTATAGGAAAACACCACTGTAAGACTGTCCTCCCCCTGGGTACCTTGCTTCATCTGGGTTTTTGACATGCTTTTATAGGTGATCACCGGCGTGTCCGGGTAATCGGGCGGTTTGACACAAGAACCGGGAAACAATAAAAAAATGGCAAAAAAGAGTGCAAAAATCAGAGGAGTCCACAAAAAGAGCGCAAATTTGTTTTTCATAAAATAGGTTTTTGTGCATTTAACTACCATTCCTCAAATGTGCAGGATTTTTTTGGCCTCGCGGTTTCAATTTGTGAAAAATTGGTCAAATTTATTTAAAATGCTGCTCTGCCCAGTCTGCATAATGCTTTTATGTGTGCTGCCCAACTCCTGTGCTGTTCCTGCCATTTGTACCGATAGAGATGACACGCAATGGGCGCCAACCGGCTTGGGTTGTCTGCATTATTACGCCTATAAAAACGCCCATTTGACAGATTCTTCCACCCTTGTAGTGGTATTGCATGGAGATGCGCCGTTTGTACGTCCTGGATATCAATACAAACTGGCAAAACGAATTGCAGAAGAAAATTCCAATACCCTGGCAGTGGGGCTTTTGCGTCCGGGATATACCGATGATGATCAGCATCGATCGGATGGTGTGCGCGGTCATGCTACCGGCGACAATTACACCCCGGAAGTATTGTTGGGGATTGAAGAGGCCATTTTATTTCTTCAGCTGCGCTATCATCCTGCAAAGACCCTGTTGCTTGGCCATTCAGGCGGGGCCGCAATTGCTGCCGATCTGATTGGAATTTATCCCAATCTGGTGCAAGGTGCTGCCCTGGTCTCTTGTCCGTGTGATTTGGAAACCTGGCGTAAACATATGCAATGGAGGCAATTTTACAATCCACTGTGGTCCTTCCCGGTACGCAGCATCTCTCCCAAAGATGTAATTTCAAGTGTAAATAAAAGCCAAAAGGTGCTGGTATTTTGCGGCCTTCAGGATGACATAACGCCGCCCCGGCTTAGCCGGGAATATGCACAAATGCTCAGTCGCCAGTCGCCTGCGACAAATCTGGTTTTGGCGCCAGGCGGGCATGAAATTTTTAACGACGACAGTTTGTTTGTTGAAATCAGAAAAATGATCCAATGGAAATGACGCAAAAAGAGCGGGCTTCCTTGTTGCATCGCATCGAACACATTTCCAGCACAGGTTTTGAAATGCTCGCATTGGATGTATTTCAATATCAAGCCGCCAACAATCCATTGTATGCGCGTTTTTTGGATTTATTGGGCAAAAAGCCTTCTGCGATAGGATCAATTCGTGAAATACCCTTTTTACCCATTTCATTTTTCAAGTCGTACGAAATAAAAACCGGGAGTTGGACACCAGAGGCCGAATTTACCAGCAGTACAACAACCGGGCAAATTCCTTCCAGACATTTGGTGCGTGAATTGGGGATGTATCTGGAGCACACGCGAAAAGGATTTGCAGCCCATTTTACCAACCCGGCCGATTACTGCATACTGGCCTTGCTGCCATCTTATCTGGAACGCAGCGGATCA
>JAGWYI010000522.1 GCA_018969455.1 Bacteroidota bacterium
TACTGAGAATGTGGCGGGTGATAAGCACTAAATCGTAGGTGGAAACACCTGCCAGGGGGTTGTCGCCAATGACAGAGCGTTCGGCCCAAACAGCCGCCTTGTACGAACCGCCAAACGGCAATTTGGAGAAGGCCAAAACCCCACAAGAATCGACCCCGTTCAACATTTTTACGCTGTTGTAGGCGGTTTGTACCCCTGCGGTAGACTGTACAGCAGCACGCAGTACGTAATCATAATATTTATTGTTTAAAACCGACCTGAAACAGGCCTTTATGTTGAGATCGCCATCGGGATCGCAACTACAACCGCCGCTGTTGGGCTGCACCAAAACATAATTCTGACAACTGTTGGTAACGCCATTTCCATCTTTTACCCAAATTTCAACAAAATTGGTTCCAATATCGCATTTACCGTAAGTAACAACTGTATCGCTGGGGAAACCACTCCCGGTTCCAAATTTTCGGATGCCTGTTTGGATTTGGTTGGCGGGCGTACAATTGTCACTTAAATTAAGAATAAAAGAGGGCGCTTTAAAACTCAGAGAGCAGGTTGCGGGGTCTAAACCTTGTGTCAATCCGTTGATGCACAACAAACTGGGAGGCTGACAATCTTTTACGGTAAACAAATAGGAACAAGTGCTGGCATTTCCACAGTTGTCGGTTGCTTTCCAGGTAATTTTATGCGTGCCTGGCGCAAAATTGGTATTTACCGTATCTTCACTCGAAATGATGTCCGTACTTCCATTGTTGTTCAAATCTATTCGGTACGAATAATTCAACATGTTGCTGAAATTGCAGTTGGTAACTGCTTGCTGGGTCATGAACACCTTGCCCTGGGTGCACGAATTGTTGTTCATGCAAAATGATTTATCAGCACAATCGCTGATCCAGACGATGCTTTGAGCCATGGCCCATTGGACGGAAAAAACGAATAAGAGTGTTAGCTTCAGTTGCATGATTCAGGATTTAACTTGCTTAAGGTGCAATTTTGAACGCCTTCCGGATTGTGTTGGACATAAATTGCAAATATGGTATGCGAAGATACCAGATTAAATAAAAAACGGCGTATTCAGGATATCCCGAAAACGCCGTTTTGTCAAAAATCAGAAGTTTTACTTTTGTTGCAAATGGCTGTTCTTCTGGCTGAAACCAAAATAGATCACCAATCCCAATACCATCCAGCCCAGTGCGCTTAATAAGGTGGGGCCTGGAAGACCTACAATCATGGCTGTACAAACCACCATGCCGAGAATGGGCACCAAAGGCACCAGCGGCGTTTTAAACGGACGTACCAATTCGGGATTGTTACGCCGCATAACCCATACGCCGGCACTCACCAGTACAAACGCAAACAAGGTTCCAATACTGGTCAAATCACCGGCAACACTGCCCGGGATAAAAGCCGCAAAAGCGCCCACAAAGGCAAAAAGGATCCAGTTCGATTTGTAAGGCGTTCGAAACTTGGGGTGAATATCGGAAAATGCCTTCGGCAATAAACCATCGTTCGACATGGAATAAAATACCCGGCTCTGACCCAACAGCATCACAAGGATGACCGATGAAAAGCCCGCCAAAATGGCCACCGTAATCAGGGTTGCCAACCAATTGAATCCGGGCATATATTGACGAATGGCATAGGCCACTGATGCCTCTTTACCCGCCCGCATAAAATCGGTATAAGGTGCAACGCCAGTCAAAACGTGCGAAAACAGGATGTATAAGATGGTACAAACCACCAAAGATCCTAAAATACCGATTGGCATATCCCGGCTCGGATTTTTAGCCTCCTGGGCAGCGGTAGATACCGCATCGAAGCCAATAAATGCAAAAAACACAATCCCGGCGCCGGTCAACACGCCGCCCCAACCGTGGTGAAAAAACGGCAGATAACTGTAAGTACTGCCATTGGGAAGGATCGCATCGGGCGCATTTTCCGGAATCAAATACGGGATATGGTTGGCCGGATTGATAAACTGCCAGCCAAGGGCGATGAATGCAAGCACAATAGCCACCTTGATGAACACGATAACCGCGTTTACCATAGCCGATTGCTGGGTACCGCGAATGAGCAGCATGGTGAGCAGCAACAAAATGAACAACGAGGGCACATTCATGATCCCGGTATGTACAACACCTTCAATTTGAGCCGATTCGAGTGGCGAATGGCACCATTCATACGGGATTGCCCCCCCCAGCAGCACATTGAGATATTCACTCCAGGCAATTGATACGGTGGCTGCACCCAATGCATATTCAAGCACCAATGCCCAACCGATGATCCAAGCAATCAACTCACCCATGGTGGCATAGGCATAGGTATAGGCGCTGCCTGCAATGGGGATCATGGAAGCAAATTCGGCATAACACAGGCCTGCAAATGCACAGCCCAACGCCGCAATAATAAAGGAAATCGTTACTGCTGGTCCGGCATGCGCACCGGCAGCAGCAGCGGTACGCACAAACAAACCTGCGCCGATGATGGCGCCAATGCCCAGTGCCACCAAATTCCAGGAACCCAAGGTTCGCTTAAGTCCTTTGTCGGAATCGGATGCCATTTGCAAGAGCTGTTCAATTGGTTTTTTTACCCAAAGATTTGCCATAGTCTAGTTAAGAATTGGAAATAGAGTTGTTTTCGTCGGATATTCGAGCGGGAAAGATAGAACGGTTTTTGGATATTCAATTTTCAAATCCAAAATTCATTCGATAAAATGTGCTTTTCTCCAAATAAATGCCGCGTCTTTGGGGTTTTACACCCATTTGATGCGTTTAAATTGCCATTTAATGCCTATGCATATCTTTATTTCGCGTTTGCTGGCGCCAGAGAGCATACTCCTGCACCAGCCTAACTGGCAAGTACAACACCAATCCTTGCTGCAACTGAAACCTTTGAAATTTGGTTTGCCCCTGGAAATGAACTGGATCTTTTTCAGCAGTCAGAACGGGGTTCGATTTTTTTTTGAAGGGCTGGACCAAGGCTTGGCGCCCGAGGCTCAATGGGCATGTATGGGTCCGTCAACGGCAGTAGCGCTGCAACAATCAGGCTTTTCTCCCGATTTCATCGGTACCGGAGAACCTTTTTCAACGGCCGCTGCCTTTCAGGCTTTTGCACAAGGGCAATTGGTACTGTTTGTCGGCGCGCTGCGCGCACAAGAGAACCTGCGCGGGGAAGTAGGGCGTTATGCCCAGGTAAGTACACTGGCAGTGTATG
>JAGWYI010000523.1 GCA_018969455.1 Bacteroidota bacterium
CGCTAAAAATAATTTTTTGGGGTATGACAGGTTTGCTCCATTTCCCATGCGGTGCCATCTCAATTGCAATCCAGCGCCCGTAATGCCCATAAGTCCAAGAAAATCAAGCGCCTGGAAATGCTCCAATACGCTTTTGGTGCGGTCAAACACCACCGGCCCGATGCCCATTTTTTCTCCCGCACTCCCGTGCAGGCGCAAAACGCCGGGCGCGAGCCTGCAATCGGCGTCGATGCAAAGGATGCGCGTCCCCTGTGCGACCTGGATGCCCGTTTGGATGGCCATCTTTTTAAATGACAAATGTTGGTGCTCCAATGGCATCCACTCGGAGAGGCGTAAAACCCGACACATACCAGGGGGCATTTTTTGAGAAAAGGCTTCTGCCTGCCCAGCCGTGTCATCTTCGGAATGATCGTCGAGCACCAGAATTTCCAGTTTCTCGGGGGGGTAATCGTTTTCGACAATGGAATTCAGACAGGCTGTAATATGAGCGGCTTCGTTGCGCGCGGGCACGAGCACACTCAAAACGGGTAATAATTCGTTTGGAACCGACGCTTCGAAATCGGGCAATTGCCGCCAGGCCAGCCAATACCGCCGCATCAGCGCAGCGTAAGCCAGGCCAAATGCAAACGTACAGAAACCAAAAACTGAAGTCCATGCCATAATCTTCGCGAAAATCCACCAATTTCTCCACTTCCGCGCAAAATATACCAGGATTTGCAGGATTTCGTAGATGGTCAGGATTGATTTTGCTGATTATTAAAGATTTACATAGATTCACCAGCACAAAACCTGAAAGCTTGAGGTATTGTTACCCTATATTTGCAGCACCAAGTATTCAACCGCGCACAGCCCAACTATGTCAGAGCCACAGCGTCTTATTACCCTGAAAGCGGCACTCCAGCAGCAACGTATGCCCGAATATCAAAAAATCATTCGTTGGTTATGGCGCATTTTTTACGGCGGCCTCGGCTTTTTGCTGATTTTGTTTTTGTCTATCAATTTTATCGCAATCCCCTCTTTTCGGGAATTGGAAGACCCCAGCACGGCCCGTGCCAGCGAGGTACTGGCCGCTGATAATTCTGTTTTAGATCGCTATTTCATCGAAAACAGGGTGCCTGTTGATTATGAAGCGCTCAGCCCACACCTCGTGAATGCCCTTATTGCCACCGAAGATTCCCGCTTCCGCCAACATACCGGCGTAGATGGCAGGGCCATTTTACGCGTATTGGTGCGTACCGTGCTGCTGCGCGATGAAAGCGCCGGAGGAGGCTCAACCCTTACCCAGCAGTTGGCTAAAATGCTTTACTCCGACCGCGATTTTAAAGGGATGAACAAAATTCAAAAGGTTTTTGCCCTGCTCTACCGCAAATTGCGCGAATGGATTACCGCAGTGAAACTGGAACGCAGCTACACCAAAGAAGAAATTATTGCACTTTACCTCAATCAGGTCGATTTCATCAACAATGCGGTGGGTATCCACTCCGCCGCCGAAGTTTATTTCGGAAAAAACCAGTCTGATTTGAATATACAGGAAGCAGCCACACTCATCGGAATGCTTCAAAATCCTTCTTTGTACAACCCCAATAAATACCCCGAGCGCTGCATCCGCCGACGTTGGGTGGTGCTTTCGCAAATGCGCAAAGCCGGTTATTTGAGCGAAGCCCAGTTTGATGCCCTAAAAGTAAGCAAACTGGATATGAGCAAATTTAAGAAAGTGAGCTTTACCGACGGGAAAGCGCCCTACATGTGCGATGTCCTCGAACGCGACATCAAAGTGTTGCTCCAGGCGCCCGAGTGCCGAAAACCCAATGGGTCAGAATATAACATCTACAAAGACGGCCTGAAAATTTATACCACCATCGATCCGGTGTATCAAAAACATGCCGAAGAGGCTATGGCCGAACAAATGCGAAAATTGCAAAAACGCTTTTTCGAAGTTTGGAAAGGCAAAGACCCCTGGACTTACCGTACACGTAAAACAACGGATGAGGAGATAAAAAACAGGAAGGAATCCTTGTGGCGACTTGTGCGTGAGGGCGATCGCTTTCAGGTGCTATGGCCTAAATACATGGACGCCGTGGTAAACAAGATCAATAAAAGATACAACTACCTGCTGAGTGACAACGATATAGAGCGGCTGCTCGCCGAATCCGCCAAGCCCGGAACGCTCCCCAAAATGCTCGCCGATAAATACATTTCGCTGGAACAAGCCGCTGCTTATCGCAAAATTCTCAATAGCACCGATTGGAATGAAGCCAAAAGCCAATACGCAGCCCTGCGCAATGCAGTGCAAAAACAATACGAACTGAAACAAAAAATGAAGGTGTTTAGCTGGAATGCACCTCGATATGAAAAAGACACGATCATGTCGCCCATCGATAGCCTGAAATACCACCGCATGTTTCTACAAACGGGTATGCTGGCCGTAGATCCCACCACCAGCGAGGTAAAAGCCTGGGTGGGTGGTATTAATTTCAAACATTTTCAATTCGATCACATCCGCACCGACCGACAAGTAGGTTCTACTTTCAAGCCTTTTGTATACGCAACTGCCATTGCTCAACAAAGCATCAGCCCCTGTTTCCCGGTGTACGACCAGGAAGTGACCATTCCGGCGCATTATATGAATTTTACCCACATTCGCGATTGGACGCCCCACAACTCAACAGGCTCCTACTCCGGCGAAAAACTTACCTTGAAAGAAGCCTTGAAAAAATCGGTCAACTCGGTGAGCGCATACCTTATGCGGCTGATGGGAAGCACCGAACCTGTGCGCGGTCTGGTTAATAACATGGGCATCGATTCTTCAGCGCGACGCCCCGATGGAGGCTATCGCGTGCCTAAGGAAGTTTCCATCTGCCTGGGGGCCGCCGACCTGACCGTGATGGAAATGACCGGAGCCTATGCCACGTTTGCCAATAAAGGTATGTATGGCAAACCCATTGTTATTCGAAAAATAGAAGATAAAAACGGGAAAGTCCTCTGGCGTTCTTTGCCCGATGAAAAAGTGGCACTACCGCCCAACGTTAATTACGTTATGGTGGATATGTTGAAATACAATGTGGCCGGTGCACCAGGCATCAATACCTTAAAAAGCGAAGTGGGCGGAAAAACCGGTACCACCAACGATTTCACCGATGGCTGGTTTATGGGCGTCACACCGCGCCTGGTGGTTGGTACCTGGGTAGGTGGGGAAGAC
>JAGWYI010000524.1 GCA_018969455.1 Bacteroidota bacterium
GGCGCCGGACTAAGCATCTTGCGCGACCAAAACGGGCCTGTTGAAACCTATGATTTATACACCTCCTATGCTTATGGGTTTTTACTAACCTATGATTTGCGGCTATCGATCGGCTTACAAGGAGGATTCACCAACTGGCATGCCGATTGGCTCCATATTAACCTGGAAGACAATGTTGATCCGGTGTATCAACAAAACATCAGCATCTGGCGGCCCAATTTTGGAGCGGGCTTATATTTATCAAATAAAAAATTTTATGCCGGAATGGGCATTCCCAGATTGCTAGAGCACAGACTCGACCGGAGTGCCAAGGATCAGGGCGGCGTATATGGGTTTACTTACAGGCACTTTTACGCCAATGCCGGCATGGCAATTCCTATTGGAGCCGGCTCCATGATTTTTCGTCCAAGCGCCATGTTGCGTACGGCAGGCTGGATCTCCGGAGTCTCCCAGGCCCGCTCGCCAGCAAGTCTGGATCTCGATGCATCGGTATTTTTGGAAGAAACCCTTTGGCTGGGCGCAGCTTTCAGAACATCTTTTTCGAAAAAATACAATTCGGTAGAATCGCTGGATATCCGAACAGCCTGGTATTTTAGAAATGGCGTCCGGATGGGTGTAACCTATGATATTTTGCTTAACCGATTGCGCAAATCAAGTGCCGGCAGCCTTGAAATCATGCTGGGTTATGAATTCGACATCAAAGTAAATAAAGTCGCATCTCCGCGCTATTTCTAACAGAAACGCAAAACAAACAACCATGCGCCCAATTTTTACCCTTCTTTTCCTGTTATTTGGAAGCACAATTTTCGGACAAAGCATCAATTTACACCGGGCAGACGAATACATGCAAGATTTGGACTATATGTCTGCCATTTTACTGTATCTTCAAATTTTACAAAACAACGATGTGGAGGAGGCTAAAATAAACCTGGCCGAATGCTATCGCAAAATAAATGACACTGAAAATGCCGAATATTGGTACGCTCAGGCTTTAAAAGTGCCCAATCCTAAACCCATTCATAAATTGTATTACGCCATGATGTTGCAGGCCAACGGAAAGTCGCGTGAGGCCAAACCCTGGGTAATACAGTATTTAAAAGATTTCCCCGACGACGCCCGAGGCCAGTTTCTGTTAAAGGCTTGTGATCAGGAACAAAACCTGAAGGCCAAAAACCGCGATGTTTATACCGTTTATGAACTGCCAATCAACTCGAATCTCGACGATTTTAGCCCGGCTATTGTGGGTAGTCAATTGATTTTTGCCAGTGACCGCGATAGAGGGACCTTTGCTAAACGTACCAGTATGTGGACAGGAAATCCTTTTTCCGATCTGTATGTAATTGATATTCAAATGGCCGGTCAAAACCCTGGAGATTTTAGATACAAAACACTTCAGAAATTCTCGAAAGACGTGAATACCAAATACAACGAAGCTGCAGTGGCGGTTTCGCCAGACCATAAAACCCTTTATTTTACCCGAAACAATTATTTGGATGGCAAAACCGGACGTAGCGAGGATGATTTAGTTAAACTCAAAATTTTTGCCGGACAAAAAGATCCTTCTACCAATGCCTGGACCAATATTCAGGATTTGCCATTTAATTCCAGCGAATTTCACACAGCATTCCCAACCCTCAGTCCAGACGGGAATCACTTGTATTTTTCAAGCAACAAACCAGGAGGATATGGCGGTATGGATTTATATGTAAGCAATTGGGAAGAAACACACTGGGGGGCGCCAATCAATCTTGGATCGCTTGTAAACACAGAAGGCAACGAAATTTTCCCTTGCATGACTTCCGACAATCGGCTTTACTTCTCCTCCAATGGACATATTGGGCTGGGTGGACAGGATATTTTCTATACCCAGCAATCAGGCGCCGGCCCGGATAATTGGAACATGCCAATTAATTTGGGAAGCCCGATTAATTCCAACCGCGACGAAATTGGCATCACCTTTAGCAGCGACCTTACCTGGGGCTTTTTCACTTCCGACCGCGACAATGGCGCTGGCCGCGACGATATTTATGCATTTCAAAAACATGCCATGCCGGTGGAACTGCTTGTATTGGATGCAAATGGCAAAACGCCGCTTCAGGGTGTGAGCATCAGCAGCACCAAATCGGGGCTTGCGATTAGTACAGGTAAAGACGGAAAGGTAAGTTTTGACATGCGATATGCTGATTGTCTGGAATTTGGATTTGTGAAAAAAGGTTATGAAAATTATTCCAAACAAATATGTACATCTGCGCAAACAGACCATACGGTATTCATCGATACCATCGAAATGCATAAACAGTTCAACTTTACCGTTCAGGGTATTGTTTTTGATATGACCGATGGCCTACCAGCAGAGGGGGCTCGGGTCATGTTGTTGAATGATTGTGGAAAGCCCATTCCCGACGCAGTACTTACCAATGACAATGGGCGCTACAAATTTAAACTTGAAAAGGCCTGTACTTATACCGTTCAGGCTGTTCATGACGGATACATCGCGGCCAAATCGGAGCCGTTTACGACCATTGGGCTCCAAAACCACCATAATTTTCGAATAAATCTGAATTTACAGCCCTATTCGGGGCCTGCATCGCAGGAATCGGAAACCTTGCCCCATTACAACCCCAGCACGCAATTGTATGAAAATAACCGAGGCGAACCCGCCAATATGGTTTTGGCCGAAGGCATGGAACTTAAAAATGGCATTTTATACGACAATGAGACCGCAATAACACCCAACCAAACTCAATGGCAACGGAGTGCAACGGGCTACCTGATTAATTTGTATTATGATTTCAATCAAACCCAGGTAAGCAACAATTCTATGCCGGAATTGACACGCTTATACGCCATGTTGCAAGAAAACCCGGAAATATCAATCGAAATCGCCTCCCATACAGACGCCCGCGGCTCCGATGCCTATAACTTGCAATTGAGCCAGGAACGAGCTGAATCTGTAGTAAGCTGGCTCAGCGAAAAAGGAATCGCAAAGGAGCGCCTGCGCGCGAAGGGCTATGGCGAAACCCAGCTGGTTAACCACTGTGGCGACGATGTAAACTGTACGGAGGCGCAACATGCCATGAATCGCAGAACAGAGTTTCGAATTTTGGGAAAAAATGGAATAATCGTTTCACAACCCAAAAAAGAGGTAAGGGTGGCGCCCTGTGCCGGTTGTCCTTTTTAAACACTTATT
>JAGWYI010000525.1 GCA_018969455.1 Bacteroidota bacterium
TTTCTAAGTTTGGCGTCGAGCCGTAAATGATCGAGAGCAATTGCGTAATTCATGCGGCAAAGGAACGGAAATTAGCGCTTTCAAAAAACACAACCATGGGATTTCAAAAAGTCAACACCCTGGATTCGAACCAGGAAATGCAACGCTTTGTGCGGAGTTTGCTTGATGATGTTAAGGCATTCGAATACATGTTGGAGCAGAATTGGTTTGAGAGTGACATTACCCGCATCGGGGCCGAACAAGAAATGGTTTTGGTAGACAACAAGACCTACAAACCGGCTACCATCAACATGGCGGTGATGGAGCAAATGACCGATTACCCCTGGTGTGTGACCGAATTGGCCAAGTTCAACCTGGAAACCAATTTGAGTCCACGCGAATTTGTGGGTACCTGTCTGAGCGAAATGGAGGAGGAAAACCGGCATTATCTTTCCCTGATACAAAAGGTGCTCGATCAATTTGACGCGAGCATTGTGTTGTGCGGCATTTTGCCTACGTTGCGCAAGCACGACCTTGAAATGCACAACCTGACCCCGCGCGACCGCTATTTTGCACTCATGGCCGCCATTCAGAAACACCTGTTGGGGACTTCTTTCGAACTTCGGGTAGAAGGTGTAGACGAATTGCTGGTGAAGCATGATTCGCCCTTGCTGGAGGCTTGTAACACCAGTTTTCAGGTGCATTTGCAGGTTTCTCCCAGTGAATTTGTGAAAATGTACAATATTGCCCAAACGCTTACGGGGCCTATGATTGCCATTTCGGCCAATTCTCCCCTCGTTTTTGGCCGCCGCTTGTGGCACGAATCGCGCATTGCCTTGTTCCAGCAGTCGCTCGACACGCGCACCGCGCACGACCACATGCGCGAACGATTGCCCCGCGTCAATTTTGGAAGCGGCTGGTTGTCGGGCGATATCACCCAAATTTATAAAGAGGATATCAGTCGTTTTCGGGTGTTGCTTGCCGGAGGTATTGAAGAAGATTCGCTTCAAATGGTACATGATGGAAAGGTGCCAAAATTGAAGGCCTTGCAAATCCACAACTCGACCGTTTACCGTTGGAACCGCCCTTGTTATGGTATTTCCCCCAACGGAAAACCCCATTTACGCATCGAAAACCGGGTAATACCGGCCGGACCAACCGTTGTGGATTCCACGGCCAACGCCGCTTTCTGGCTGGGCGCCATGATTGGTATGGGTTTGCATTATGAGGATATTACGCAACAAATCGGATTTGTAGACGCCCGCGACAATTTCCTGAAAGCAGCCAAATTTGGTATTGATACCACTTTTAGCTGGTTTAAAGACCATAAAGTGCCAGTTACGGAATTGATTATCAAAGAATTATTGCCGCTGGCAAAAGAAGGCCTCAAACACCGCAAAGTAAAACCCGCCGATATTTCAAAATACCTCGACATCATCGAATCCCGCGCGCGTGACCACCGCACAGGCGCACGCTGGGCCTTGCGTTCTTACACTGCCATGAAAACGCAGGTTACCAACGATGAAGCCATGGTTTGTCTGACCGCCGCCATGATCAAACACCAAAAAGACAATGTTCCGGTACATACCTGGAACGAAGCAAAAGCCACCGACCTCGAAAACTGGACACCTTCCAAATTGAAAGTGGAAGAGTTTATGTCGACCGACCTGTTTACCGTTCAAAAAGACGATGTAATTGAGCTGGTTGCTGAAATTATGGACTGGCGTCGCATCCGGTATATGCCCGTTGAAAACAACAAAGGTGAATTGGTCGGCTTGGTATCTTCCCGGGTGTTGTTGCGTTATTTTTCCAAAAAAGCGCGACTCGCCCCGGAAGAAGTGTGTACCGTTAAGGATCTGATGATTGAAAAACCAATTACCGCTACTCCGGAAACAACCATTATGGAAGCGATGCAGAAAATGCGTACCCACAAAATTGGTTGCTTGCCGGTTGTTAAAGGCAAAGAATTGGTGGGTATTATTACCGAAATGGATTTCCTGCGCATCACCAACCGTTTGATGGAGCGATTGGAAGGACGGTGAGCCGAAACTGAACCAGGAAGGTAATTTGACTGGAGAATTTATAAAAGGAATAAAATGACTACGAAAACCTTACTTGCGCAACTGCGCCAGGTAGAAAATTTGGCGGCAGCCGGAAAATGGACGCGGATGCGCAAGCAGCCCTTTAAGTATTTCAAAGCCATACTTTTTAGGGAATTGGTGTATAAAAAAAGCAAAAAAGAACGACCTGAAACGGTCACAACGTTCTTTGGCGTCCCAATGCACATTTTGCTTCCCTCCAGCACCGATATTTACCTGACTGGTGGGAAATCGCACGCGTCAGAAATTCGACTTGCCCGGTTTTTGATTATAAATCTCAAGCAAAATGCCGTTTTCCTGGATATCGGCGCCCACTATGGGTATTTTTCTTTGCTTGCTTCCCGTTTGGTAGGCGATTCCGGCAAGATAGTTTCCATTGAAGCTGCTCCGGCCACCTATAAAATGCTGCACCGGAATAAATTGCGATTCAACAACATATTTGATTTTAATTTGGCCGTTTCCGACACAGCCGGGCATCTATCTTTTTTTGAATTCCCGAATCTTTACTCCGAATATAATACGCTGGATATCAGACAGTTTGAAAACGAGCCCTGGTTTGCAGCCAATGCGCCCACCGAAATTCGGGTGCCTGCAATCGAACTCGACGCGTTTTTGGCACAAGAAAACCTGGTACCGGAAATCATCAAAATTGACGTGGAAGGCGCTGAATACAAGGTTTTAAAAGGCGCAACCCATTTTTTACAAAACCATGCGCCTATCATCGTGATGGAGTATCTGTCGCCGGAACGGAGCAATACAGCCCACCAGGAAGCCGAGGCCTTGCTGAAGCATTTAGGTTTCAAGCCGTATGCAATAGACCATCATGGCCATCTGCAGGAACTGGAAGATGTACATGCGCATCTTAAAGCAAGCGCGCTGGAATCGGATAACATCGCATTTGTAAAAACTGCCGGGGTTTAAACGTGTGAAAAGAGAATTCAATTCTTTTAAATAAACCAAAACAATAGAAATTTAATTTGTTTTATACCAGGATTCGCCGGATTGTGTGGATAAATCAGGATGGATTTCGCTGATTTTTAATGATTTATAAAGATCGTTATGCACAAAATCTGGCGGCGTAAAGTATAACAGGTTCTGATTCAGG
>JAGWYI010000526.1 GCA_018969455.1 Bacteroidota bacterium
CGCAGGTAAGGATTTTGGTTTTTCTCCATGGTGTATCAACTTGTACTGTAACGCTTGCCTGGTAAAGATCGAATAATGCCTCTAAATTCCAGGTGGAGCAAAATGTGGGCGAGCGTAGCAGAGGCAGTCCCCAAATGATATGCCAACGCATCAATTCCAATTTCCGGTTGTTGCCGAATGGCTTCATATACGGCAAATTCTGTTTCCGATAAATCAAGAAGCAAGCTGGTCTGAATCCCCTTTTTATGGGTATGAAAATCATCCCAGCGCATTGCAAGCGCCAATTCCTCAGCCGACTCTACCAATCGGGCAACGTCTTGCTTGATCAACTGATTACAACCCGCACTTCGTGTGTCACGCACACGACCAGGAATGGCAAAAATGTCGCGCGCATACTGGCGTGCGAGATCGGCCGTTATCATCGAACCGCCGGTGGATGCCGTTTCAACAACCAGCAAGGCATCACAAAGCCCGGCAATGATCCGATTCCGCATGGGGAAATGCTCCCGATCGGGCGCCAAATCAGAAATGTATTCCGTAAGCAAGCCGCCTCGCCTTATCATTTTGGATGCCGTACCTCGATGCTCTGCCGGGTAAAGGGAGGCAAGTCCATGCCCCAGTACACCTATATTGGGGACCTCTTTTTCACAAGCACTCCGATGTGCCGTAATATCAATGCCATAGGCCAATCCACTTACAATTACCACATTAAAAGCCGCCAAATCACCCACAAACTCGGCGCAAAGCTGCTTGCCGTATTCGGTGGGTTTTCGTGTACCCACAATACCTACCATCCGGTCGGCATTGAGCCAATCCAGGCGATCGCCTTTGAAATAGAGGATGGCCGGACAATCATAACATTGGCGCAAACGGAAGGGATACAAAGGATCGGTGAAAAACAAGGCTTGTACCTGGTTCTCCTCTAAAAAACGGAGTTCCCGCTCGGCACGAAACAAGGGCTCCGGTTTCTGAATCTGGTCGACCACAGCTAGCCCTATGCCCGGAATTTTGAGTAATTGCTTGCGGGAAGCTTCAAAAACGCCCCGCGCACTCCCGCAATGCTGCACCAGGGTTTTGGCAGTAACCGCACCAACCTGCGGTACCTGGCATAGTGCAATTTGATGTAAAAGACTGTCAGACATACCTGATTAATTACCGATGGCAAGAACAATTGAATGCCGCTTGAGGACTCCATTCGCACCTAAAATTCTACACAGCAAACCCGAAATTCTATACAAGGCAGTATGCCTAATTTATTGAAAATCAGCGATCCGGACCACAATGAATGATTCCTTTCAAACGATATTTGGTATATTTACCTTAATTTTGCCTTGAAACATACCTGAAAATGAAAGTACCAAAAATCGAGTCTCTGATGATTCTGGCCTTTTTTGGCGTTGTTGCCGTGTGGGCCGTATCCAAGTGCACCGCACAAAAAAACAATTTCAATTACAAAAACCGACTCGCCACAGATGATCCGGATGAAGAACGGCCAATTAAAAAGGATTCCATAAAAATCAGTCCGCAAAATCCTGCTACACCGACCGAAAATCCGGTCACAATAACGCCCAAATCGGGTACTTTACCGCCGCCGCCGCCGCCATCCGGAGAAAAAGTGCTGCCCAAAACTCCGGGGCAATTAAATGCACCATCCGCGAAAACGACCCTTACTAATGCTCCGGCAACCAGCACCAGTACCGCCAGTTACACCACCTTGTACGTTACCATCGAGGGTTTGAAACTGCGCAAATCGCCAGGGCTTCACAGCGACTTGATGGACAAACTCAAATTGTATGAACCCGTATTATTTTTAAATAAAAAAAGCGAAAAACAAGAAGAAATCAGCCTTGGGTCAGAAAAGGTTACCGATTATTGGTTTAAGGTTCGTACCAAATCGGGCAAGGAAGGCTGGGTTTTCGGCGCCGGAGTCGCTTTCTATAAAACCAAAAGAAAGGGCGTTGTAGAGTAAACCCCCTTTCTTTTGAACAACTATTTCTTTTTCTTCAAAACAGCAGGATCTGCGATAGACACTGCTTTGGGTTTAACAAAATACGTCAATTTTGTGTGCCATTTGCTGGTATCCGGCTCCGTCGCCGGATCGGTAATATACTGTTCAATACAAGGAGGAATCATATCCAGTTCCTTCAAACGCATATAATCCTCCATAGCAAGATGCGCACTTCCAATGGTGTCGTATTTTCCAAAATAATCAATTTTTAAGCTCGATGAAGCAGGTATCGTGAAAACAGAAAAAGTATCTATTTTTTCAACCCGGGATGCAATTGGTAATGCGGCGGCTATATCAGCCATATGGGTAGAATCGTCCCAAACAAAGGTCAAACTGCAGGTAGGACCTGAGGCAGTCAATTTGTTTTTCTCAAAAGCCGCAAACAACTTGGGGAAGACTTCGGTATAAAACGCATCCAAATCGGATTGCTTGATAAGCCTTCTAATCCCAACAAAATATTGCACTTCGCTCGGCGCCTCTACAATTTCATAGCCTCTGTATTTGGGATGAGCAATATCCTCACACACTTTTTTCAAATTGTTTAATCCACGTTCAAAATCTTTCCCAACCCCTGCATTTACATCAGTAAACATGGCCAATCCATTCCAGGGAAAACCAATATGCAGGTCAAAACCCCAACTTACTTTAATTTTTGACCCAACCGGTTCCAACTTGAAAAAACTTTGCGTTTTACTCTCCCATGGCTTTAAAAACTGTATTTCAAGGTCAACACGATCCTGGGTAATGGCTTTAATAGTTTGCCGGCCTGCGCCAACATCCTCGTTGCCATCCCAAGCATACACCGCCCCCACCGCGCCATCCTCTCCTGAAAATGTCACATTCATATTCGGATCCAGTGTACCCCAGGGCGACCATTTGGCAAAATTCTTTAAATATTGAACCTGATTCTTTACCACATCAAAAGGTGCATCTATCTCCAAACTCCGTTCAACGTGATAATCATGACGGGCAAATAAACCAAGCACAACAACAAGCGCTACAAGTGCGCCGGTGCAATACAAAAGGATTTTAAGTATTTTCATACAAATGCAGGCTTTTAAAACAAAAAAGAAATGATTCGGCAAATTTATAAACATTTTTTATTTATTAAAACAAAAAATGTCAAAAAAATTTAGGCCGCCAATATTTTTAAGGCCAATTTGATCAACT
>JAGWYI010000527.1 GCA_018969455.1 Bacteroidota bacterium
GACTGCACAAAAATGTACAGGCAAATCATGTATTTACGCACTCGTTTTCCCGAAGTGTCTTATTATTGTCCGAATTAACTGTTTGATCGTCCCAAACAATTGAAAACTTTATGAAGGTATTGCTTGGCATTTGTTTGCTTCTGGCAGTTAATCTGTTTGCCCAAAACCCGAAATTTGATAGTTTGAATCACCTGTTGCGCACAGAAAGAATCGATTCCAACCGACTCAAATACCTGAATGCGCTCACCGACCTTGCTTTTGAACAAGATTTCAATTTGGCTTTACAATACGCCAAACAAGGAACTGAATTGGCCCAAAAAAAACAGGATCGCGTATGGTTGCCCAAGTTTCAGGAAATGCAAGGGCGCATGCACGCCAATTTGTTGCATCTGGATACTGCGCTCATTTTGTTCAATCAGGCCTATCAAGGCTATCGGGCCATTAACAATAAAAAAGGGCAGGCTACCACTTGTTTTAAAATTGCATGGGTGCACAAAAGACGCGGATCGCTCGAAAATGCCATGAAATTTGATCTGGAGGCGCTCGGCCTCATGGAGGAATGCAAAAATGCGGGCGGTATTGCCAACGCTTACGGACGTGTTTCGGAAGACCTGGCCAGGCAAGGCCGAAACCAGGAGGCGCTGGAATATGCGCAAAAAGGGATTTTGTTGTGTAAAAAGGAGCATATCGAACCAGAATTGCCTTTTTTATTGCGTTTTTCAGGCGATGCATACCTGGCCATGGATCAATATCAGGCAGCTTTTGATTGCTACGATGAGGCTGTTCAAAGGGTAAATGCGCTTCATTTGGGGCCTTCATCCCTTGCCGAATTTGTAAATTGCCGAGGCAATGCCTACAAACGCTTAGGTAATTACAATGCCGCCATTGCCGATTACCAAAATTGCTTGCAACTTTCCCGGGAGGCCAATTCGCCCCAGGGCCAAATGGTGGCCATCGCCAACCTGGGCGAAGTACATTTGCTCAAGGGAAATTATACCGAGGCCTTAAGGTATCAATTGAAAACCATCGCTTTGCAGGAAAAAAGTGGCGATAATGCCAATTTGCCCGAAAATTACAGGCATGCCTCCCGTATTTATGAAAAACTGGGCAATCTTTCCAAAGCGCTCGAATTTGAACGAAAGTCGCGCAACATGCGCGACAGCGTACTCAACATGCAAAGCGATGCAACCATTTCGGAGTTGCGCACCAAATACGAAACCGAAAAAAAAGAAGCAACCATCGCATCCCAAACATTGAAAATTGATCAGCAAACACTGATTCAGGAACTCAGCATCGCCCTCATCCTGCTGCTCTCGATGTTTGCATTTTTCTTTTATCAAAATGCCCGCAGCCGCAAAAAAATTAATCTGGCCATGGGCGAAAAAATGGCAGAAAATGAATTGTTGTTAAAGGAAATTCACCACCGCGTCAAAAACAACCTCGAAATTATTTCCAGCCTTCTCGCCTTGCAATCGGCCCAAATTACCGACCCAAATGTGAAAGAAGCCATGTTGGCAAGCCAGAACAGGGTACAATCCATCGGAATTATACATCAAAAACTGTACAAAAACGATACCCTCTCAGCCATTGACATGAAAGATTATTTGCGCAATCTGAGCGCCAACATCCTGGATACTTTCGATGCGCAAAACCGGATCGACCTGGCTTACGCCTTAGATGATTTGGAGCTAGACATCGAAACTGCTGTGCCCATTGGCCTGATCGTCAATGAATTGCTTACCAATGCATTCAAATACGCCTTCCCGGAAAAGAAAAATGGACAAGTCAAAATTGAATTAAGAAAAACAGATGCCAACCTGATTCGTTTGGCAGTAGCCGACAATGGAATAGGGAAGCAAAGCCTTACCCAAGGCACAGGATTTGGAGGCCAGCTTATTGCGCTCCTAACAAAACAATTGAATGGTACACTCCAGGAAGAAAACCAGACTGGTACCCGTGTTCAAATTGATTTTAAATTAAAGCCGGTCGCATGATAGCTGCTCCGTTAAAAGTACTTATTGTAGAGGATGAATTGCTGATTGGCGCTAAAATTGCCACGCTCCTCGACGAACTGGGCTACTCTACACTCGCGGTTGCAACGGAAGCCAAAGAGGCGCTCTGGCATGTTGACCAACAACGTCCCGACCTGGCCATTGTGGATATTCGATTAAAAGGCGATGTGGATGGCATCGCACTTGCGCAGGTTTTGCTCGAAACCCATGCCATTCCGGTGGTTTTTTTAACCGCTAATAGTGACGACGCTACATTTCAGCGCGCAAAAAAGTCCAAACCTTTCGCTTTTCTGAGCAAACCCTTGCAACGCATGGACCTGGAACGCACCCTGGAACTCCTGGCAAGTCGATTAGATCTTCAATCGGATTCTTCCCTCGACGTGGAGTCGCCGGAAATGTTTGAAACCCCGGTTTTAAACGACCGAATTTTTGTCCGGGAAAAAGAAAAAATGGTCAAAGTGCTGTATACCGATATTTTATATATAGAGGCTGAACGCAATTACTGCAATCTGGTCACGATGCATAAAACGTACCTGTTAACGATGCCCATGAAAAACCTGGAAACGCAAATGCCACAAAACAGGTTTCAACGCATTCACCGATCTTATATCATCAATCTGGAACATGTAGAGGCTTTGGACGAATTCAGCGTAACCATAGCCCATAAAGTGTTGCCCATGAGCAAAACGTACCGTGCGCATTTAATAGGCAGGGTGCGGATCGCTTAGCGTTCCATGCCCATGAATCGGGCAAAATATACCAGGATTCGCCGGATTTTGTGGATAAATCAGGATGGATTTCGCTGATTTATAATGATTTATAAAGATCGTTATGCACAAAATCTGGCGGCGTGAAGTATACAACGAAATATCCTTACCGGGCCAAGCCACCATGTTCCAAACGTTTACAAATGTTTGACCAACAAATGTTTTACCTCTCCGAGGTCAGATGGTTGGTTGAAGTGGACCGGAAGCACTATTTTATGCGTGTATTTTACCCTGGTAAGCCTTAGAAACTGTTTTAAGACCTCCGAAATGCTGAAAGGCAAATCTTTTAACGCCATGCTGCATTTATTTTTTCGGCAATAGGACATGGCTATTCCCTCAAAAATAAGCCTTGCCTGGCGCCAAAATCTTTACCTTTCATCTAT
>JAGWYI010000528.1 GCA_018969455.1 Bacteroidota bacterium
TTGCTGCTGTCTTTGTTTGTCTTCTGCAAAACGCCCGGAACCAAAGTGCAACTCAAAGACCAGCCCGCATCCATTACAACCCACACCGTAACACCCATGCCCATGCTTCCCACCGCAGGCGATTACAATGCTGCCTGGCAGGAAATCGACAGTCTGGAACAAAACGGATTGTACAAAACTGCCCTCGAAAAAACCGAAGCGCTTTACCAACGCGCCAAAAACGACAACAATGCCGGCCAGGTATTAAAAGCCCTTGTTTTCAGAGGCAAATACACCACCCTCCTGAGTGAAGATGGCATCACACTGGCCATTCTTCTGTACGAAAAAGAACTCCCTACGCTGCATCAGCCCGAAAAATCGGTGTTGCAGAGCATGCTGGCCGAACTTTATGCCACCTACCTTGGGAACCAGGGCTGGCGTATCCGCCAACGGACTGCTCCCAACGGGAATGCAAGTGGCGACATCCTAAGCTGGTCGGGCGCCGAAATTGAACAACGCGCACTCGATTTGTATTCTGCCTCGGTTCAGGAAGTACAAGCTTTGCGCAATGCACCCTTAAACTACATCCTGCCCGTGTTGGAGGCAGGCAGCCATGACACCGTAGGGATTCCACTTCGCCCCACCCTGTTCGACTTACTTGCCTACCGCGCGCTCGATCATTTCAGCAACGAGCGCAGCTATCTGAACCAGCCTGCCGATCATTTCATACTGGATCAAACTGCCGATTTTGGTCCGGCGGGCGAATTTTTAAAGATTAAATACGAAACAAAAGACGTCAATTCGGGCGCCTGGCGCGGCGTTCAATTGTTTCAGCAACTCCTGAAAACACAAACGCTGCCTGGCGGAAACCCGGCCGCCCTTATCGACGCCGATTTGGCCCGCCTGCAATTTGTGTACAACAAATCTGTTTTGGAAAACCGGAACGACATGTACCGACAGGCGCTGGAAGTGCTTCACAAACAATATTACCACCACCCTTCTGATGCAGAGATCGTATGGAAAATCGCAAGTCACATCCTTAACACCCAAACCGACCCCAAAATCAACAAAAATGCCCGTATGGAAGCTGTCTCTTTGTGCCAAGATGCCATACGACGCCACCCTGAATCCTTTGGCGCCAAATGGTGCCGCCAGCTGATTGACCAAATTCAAATACCCAACCTGCAAATAACAACAGAAAATGCTTACCTCCCCAATCATCCCCTCCTGATTTCTGCAAACTGGCAAAATCAAAAAACTTTGTATTCCAAAGTAATTTCCATGCCAGCACTTTCCCTTTGGATGGAAGGATTGGATTACAACGATCTACCCGATTTTCTAAACCTTAAGCCGTTTTCCCAACCCAAAACCTGGAACCTGGCCGATCCCGGCGACTATTATCCGCACCGAACCGAACTACGGTTGGATCCACTTGCTATCGGTTTTTACACGGTCATGGTCGCCGACAACCCCGATTTTGACGACAAAAAAGGATATGTATGCTGGGCCCAATTCTATGTAAGCAAAATCGCTGCAGCACATTTCCAGGAAGCTGAATATGTAAACTACCTGCTCATGGACCGGCAAACCGGCGCTCCTTTGCCCGGCGTAAAAGCCAATTTTTACCGATCTGAATACAACAATAAGCGCAATAGATACGATCGCATCGCGCTGGGTAGCATAATCAGCGATGCCAATGGGATGCTGCGCCGAAAAGTTTCAGACGGCGACAATGGCAGCGTTTCGTTTACCCTGGGTAAAGACAGCCTCCCCGGAGACGATTATTACCATTATTTCTACCGAAAACCTGATCCGGAAAAATCGGTACAATTTTTTACCGATCGCAGCATCTACCGGCCCGGACAAACCATATACTTTAAAGGGGTTTTGTTTAAAAGAGATGCGGATTTAAAACCGGCCATCCTGCCCAATGAAAATGTAGAAGTGGGCTTTTACGATGCCAATGGCCAACTGAAAAACAGCCTGAAACTGCGTTCAAATGAGTTCGGTACCATTAATGGCACTTTTGCTGCCCCTGTTGGCGGACTAAGCGGAAGGATGACTATTCGGGTAAATAATTATTCAGGGATATCTTTGGTTCAGGTGGAAGAATACAAACGACCTAAATTTGAAGTGATACTCAACCAGCCCGATGGCGCCTTCCGACTTAATGAGGTTATTGCTGTTAACGGCGATGCCAAAGCCTATGCAGGCAGTTCCATCAATGGTGCAAAAGTAAAATTCCGAATCACTCGCCGAGCCCGTTTCCCGTTCTGGGATTTTGGCTGGGGAAAAACTTACATCCCCTGGAACAGCAACGAACAGGAAATTGCACACGGCGAAACCACAACCGATGCCAACGGAAAATTTGTTGCAGCCTTCAATGCCCTGCCCGATCGTTCCATTCCTCAAAAAGAACAACCGGTTTTTGATTTTGTCATAACTGCCGATGTAACCGATGTAAACGGAGAAACCCGGAGCGCCAGCACCTCTGTTACCGTGGGTTATGCCGCACTTGAGGTGAATCTTGGCCTGAGCGAACACATGCCATTAGACAGCTTGAATAACGTTACCATTCAAATCGTCAACCGAAGCGGAAAAGCACAAACTGCTATTGGAAACATTCGAATGCAGCGATTGACGGCTCCCAATGCCCCTTTTGCGCAACGATACTGGGAAAAGCCCGATGTGTGGACCCTATCAGAGGAGGTGTATAAAAAAGATTTCCCCCAATTTGCCTGGAAAACGGAAGATGATCCGGAATCATGGGCCAAAGAAGGTTCCACAATCCAGATCCCCTTTAATACCGGCCAATCTAAAGTGGTCAAATTGGGACAAAATGGTGTAAAAGCCGGTTTTTACCAAATCGAACTGGAAACCCGCGACAGTTTTGGTACGCCCGTCCGCTGGAAAAAAACCATCCATGTTTGGGATGCCAAAAATCCAAAAAGCAAATACCTCACACCGGAAGCATCTGTAAACAAAGATGCTTACGCTACAGGTGAAACCGCTACGATTGAAATCGGAAACCCATTCGAACAATCTTATGTATTTTTTGCCTTCGAAAAGGAAGGTAGTTTTGAACAGACCAAATTCCAGGCTTGCAAGGGCGCCATTGAAATAAAAAAACCAATTCAAGAAAGCGACCGCGGTGGTAGAACGGCATTCTGGTGCATGGTGT
>JAGWYI010000529.1 GCA_018969455.1 Bacteroidota bacterium
ATTTTTGATGGAGGAGTGCGGAAAAACGATTCAATTCATGGAAACTTGTGCGCAGCGCGCCTATAGTGAATTTCAACTCGGAACGGCTTTTCGGGTTTTTGTGCTTTAATGTCGCGGGGTGGGCATTAACCACTGATGGTTCATCGAGCGATGCGGGAGTGAAGACCACGCGCAAGGAAAAAAACAAAACTGTTTGTGCCTACACTTAAGCATTTGAGTGTCTTGTCATAAATTTGATCTAAAATTGGATGCATGCAGTTCGCAGATGTAAAAAGTGCATAAAAACAAACTTTTATATGAAAGCACTATCCACATTAATTACCATTGCCCTATGCTTCGTCTCCTGTACGCGCACGACCATGGTGTCGGGCACTATCATCAATTGTGTGACCGGTAAGCCCATTGCGGGTATGCCGGTTAGTTTGTATGCCTACAATGGCAATGAGCCTAGAGATTCGTCTAATCCCAAGAAAGTGGGTGAAGCGAATACTGTAACGGATGCTTCTGGGAATTATGCGCTGGAATACTCCGATTCGGGCATTGACGATGTGGATTTGTATGTCGACTACGGGAAATTTTGTTTTGATTATTTCGATGAGAAACGCTCGGCCAATCCACGCCCGAATAAAAGCACGGAAGTCAACATCCAGATCGATTCTATCGACGCGGATCTCTACATCGATCTGCAAAATCTGAGTGGCCAGAGCGACAAAGCCTTCGTGCGGGTGCGCTGTAATGTGCTGGAAGATACCGCGCCTTGTTGTAACTACGGCCAAGGCACGCCGGTGGTGCCGGGCGGGTCGGCTTCATTGCATTTTCGCGTCTCTTCTTCCCGCAAAGTGCCCGTGTATTGGAGTACTTCAAGCTTCAGTGGCTGGAATGCGCCGCATATCGATTCGGTGTATTGCCCGCGCAATACCAAAACTACCTGGACGATTCAATTTTGATCGGGGATGGGTTTATGATGGTATTACAAATTACAATATTCCTTGCAATACCATTTCTAGAAATTCTTCTGCAGATAAAGTGTTAACCTTGGGAAACGGGATCGTTCGGAGTACCTTAAAATGCCTGTCATTGGTAACGATAAAATTGGCGCTCCCTGCCACAGCGCAATCGACAAATTTATCATCATCCGGGTCGGCAGTAATCAGGTTCCAGTAATAGTATTTTTGAATATAATGAACGTTTGGCAGGGTTTCTAAGGTTTCCAAAACGAAGTTCGCCAATTCTGGGCTAAGATCTCCACCTATAACCTCTTCGTATTCTTCCAGGATGTCAGTCGTAACCAGTAGTTCGAATTCTCCATTACGGAGACCTTGCCAAATCGGATAAAATTGCGACCGACGTGCAATAGCGACCGACAACACATTGGTATCTATTACAATTTTCACAACGAAGATCTGCGGCGGTAAGGAGTGCGACGGTGTTTGCTAAGGATTTTATCTTCAGAAATACCCTTTTCAGCCCAAAGTTTATCGGCCAGGTCGGATGCCTTGTCTGCAAAATACTGACCCAGCAGGCGTTTTATTTCCAGCAGGTCTTTTTCATCCACCGTACGGGCATAAATTTTTAACAACTCTAATTGTAAGTTGGTAAATGGTTGTGGTATAGCATCTGCATTTGGCATAGCGGCAAACTTTTTTGCAAATATACAGGATAAAGGGGTTTTACACAAAACGAATAAAAACCTTCACAGACACCACTTTGTACAAAACCAAGGCTTCGCAGTCTAAAAAATTCGAGGCAGACAGAACGGGGGTTGGGCGTAGTTGCTAGTAGCCGGACAAGTCAACGGCAACAACTTTCCTTGAATCCGGGGAGTGCCTCCTGAGTAAAAATAGTTGGGGGCCGGCGCAGAAACAGCAGTGCCTGTTGTGAAGAAAGGAGAAATTGTACCAGTTAGAGCCTATTATTATTTCGATTTACATCACAAATGCTTTTTGCAAAATCAGGCTCGTTTTGCCGTCAAAATGGAACAAACTGCAGCAAAAAATAAAGGCGAATGGCAAAAAAACTAATGCCGCAACACAAGGAATCTTTTTGAGCCAATTAATTTGCCTTTGCCATCCAACAAAACAAATTCATACATGCCCTGGGAAAAACGCTCCATTCCCAAACGAAGTGGCCCTTGTGATAAACCTGAATGGCTCTGACTTTCAACCACATGGCCAAACCCATCAAACAACACCAGGGTGTACCCGTCTTGGGGAAAATCGGGACAATCGACTTGTACCCATTCGGAAGCCGGGTTCGGAAAGACATTCAGGGATAGACGATTTTCGTCAGCAAAAGGCTCTAAATTGCTCAACGCCACAAGATTTTTGAACTGTGCCAAACGCACGCCGTTTTGATCCTGATTTAGCTCCATTACGGCAATTTCTTCTTTTGCCATATCGCTCAAAAAATGGTAGGTAATTATGGTATCAGTGCCCAATAAGCTGCCAAGGCCCGTGCTACCCCCGATGAGCGTGGTGAGATCTACCCACATGTTAATACCGCCAATGTTTAAAAATACATCCATATTGGTAATTTTGTATTCTGTGCGTTTTTGGCGCAGCACCTGATAACCACCACCGGGAATCAGACAATATCCCCAGGCGTCTACAACTTCTGTACGACTGGAATAAATCCTTATCCGCAAAGAATCTACGTTGAGGGGTGATCCGGAAAATATAGAGTCGAGCGGGGGCTGTGTGGTAGGGAATGTCAGGATCAGGTTGTTGGAAGAATTGTTTATGTCGAAAAAATTCGTGGGCGCACGGCGCTCCGTTTGGGGCGGTAAAAATTTTACAACCGATTGAATGCCCAATTTGACCGGATCGGGGCCGGCATAACCCAACAACTGGAAGGCTGTATTTGTAGTTTTGTAATACGCCTCGGTTCCATTGCTTAAAACGGCCAAATTAGCGTTGGTAAAATCGCCCGCATGTTGCCCGCTGCCAGGTGCGCGAAACACAATCGTTTGGGTGTTATCGGCGTGCAAGGCACTGAAATCCCAAATCTGATTGCCTCCAGGTGGTGTAAAGGGGTTGATGCTGGCAGGTGGGTTGTTGTCGCTTGCGTATTTCAAAGTATCCCCAAGAACCGGAAAACTGGAATTGGTGAGGGTAATTTGTCCATTCAACTGGTTTAGAGCAATTGAAAAAATGGAAAATG
>JAGWYI010000530.1 GCA_018969455.1 Bacteroidota bacterium
TTTGGGTGGCTAATTGCTTGTTGGTCAATTGAGAACGCGAAATTTGGCTCGATACAACCAGGTTGCCATCGGCCGTTAATTGAACCGCCAGTTTTTCCAGTACCAGGACTTTTTCCGACTCCGAAAGCGCTTCAGATGTCGGTACAGCCAGGCGTGCCTCCACTTTGGTTTCCACCTTGTTGACATTTTGCCCGCCAGCACCACTGCTGCGTGCCGTGCGATAGGCAATTTCCTGTATCAGTTTTTCTTTGTCCATGTCAATAAAACAAACATACGACTTTAAAAATTCCTGTTTTACTGAATGATCTTCCTATTTTTGCGCTTTCGCTTTATTTGACGTCTTAAAAGGCAATCCACTGCACAAATTCTACCTTCCGAAATATGGAACTTTCTACGCGTTATGCACCGGCTGAAGTTGAGGACAAATGGTACGCATATTGGGAAAACAAAGGGTATTTTCGTTCAACCCCCGATGAACGTGAACCCTTTACGATTGTAATCCCGCCACCCAATGTTACCGGGGTGTTGCATATGGGACACATGTTGAACAATACCATTCAAGACATTTTGATCCGAAAAGCCCGGCTCGATGGTAAAAATGCTTGTTGGGTGCCCGGTACCGACCACGCCAGCATCGCAACCGAAGCCAAAGTGGTGCGCTGGTTACGGGAGGAAAAGAACCTGCGCAAGGCCGACCTGACCCGCGACGAATTCATGGAGTACGCATATCAATGGAAAGATAAGTATGGTGGAATCATTCTCAGTCAGTTGCGAAAATTGGGCGCATCTTGCGACTGGGAGCGCACAGCCTTCACGATGGATAAGGGCTACTACAACGATGTGATTCGGGTTTTTATTGATTTGTACAACAAAGGCAAGTTGTACCGCGGTTTGCGTATGGTCAACTGGGATCCGGTTGCAAAAACCGTGCTTTCCAACGAGGAAGTGCTGCATAAAGAAGAGCAATCGCAGTTGTTTTACATCCGGTATGCCCTGGAGGGCGCCGAGAATCCGGACAATGGCATTGTGATCGCAACCCAACGCCCCGAAACGATTTTTGCCGATGTGGCCGTATGCGTCAACCCCAACGACCCACGGTACAAAGATTTTGTCGGTAAAAACGTGCTGATTCCGCTCATCAACCGCCCGATACCGGTTATTGCCGACGATTATGTAGATGTGGAATTTGGAACGGGCGCCCTGAAAATTACCCCTGCCCACGACCCGAACGACTATGAAATCGGGCAACGCTACCAGTTGGAAATCATTGACACCATCGACGACGATGGCCGCATCAACGCACTGTGTACTTACCAGCCCCTGGTCGGACTGGATCGTTTCGATGCCCGCAAACAAATTCGTCCGGCATTGGAAGAAGCCGGAAATCTGGTAAAAGTTGAAGATTATCAAACCAATATTGGCCGTTCGGAGCGGACAAATGCGGTGGTGGAACCGAAATTGTCGCTGCAATGGTTTGTGAAAATGACCGATTTACGTGAGCCGGCTGTAAAATCGGTGGAGGAACGCGACATCCGTTTTTACCCCGACAGCATGAAGAACATGTATCGTTCCTGGATGGATGGATTGCGTGACTGGTGTGTAAGCCGGCAATTGTGGTGGGGCCATCGCATTCCGGCCTGGTACCTGGCTGCCGACCCACGGGGCAAAGAAAGCGCGGTATTTGTAGCCGATTCGGAAGAAAAAGCCCTTGAAATTGCCCGAATTCAGACAGGGAACCCCAATTTGAACCTTCAGGATCTTCGTCAGGATGAAGATGTACTAGATACCTGGGCATCATCCTGGTTGTGGCCAATCAGTGTTTTCGATGGTTTCAACCAGCCGGATGGCGAAATTAAGTATTATTACCCGACCAATGTGCTCGTAACAGCCCCGGAAATCATCTTTTTCTGGGTGGCGCGCATGATTATGGCAGGATATGAATACAAGGGAGAAAAACCTTTCAGCCACGTCTATTTTACCGGTATTGTGCGCGACCATCTGCGCCGGAAAATGTCGAAATCGCTGGGCAATTCACCCGATCCACTCGTGATTATCGCCGAACATGGCGCAGATGCGGTACGATATGGCATGCTTTCATGCGCGGCGGCCGGCAATGATGTGTTGTTCGACATGAAGATGGTGGAAAACGGGCGCAATTTTACCAACAAACTTTGGAATGCCTTGCGTTTGGTGCGGGGCTGGGACTTGGCAGAGGAGGCTGAGAATGAATCAGTTGCTGCGTGTAATGCGCTGGCAATACAATGGATGCGCGAAAAATTCAAACAAATATTGACCTCGCTGGAACAAGACTTCAACACCTTCCACCTCAGCGAAGCGATGATGTCTTTGTATGGTTTCATCTGGGATGATTTCTGTTCCTGGTACCTGGAAATGATCAAACCGGGTTTTGAAAAACCAATAGATCGCGCCACCTACGAGGCAACACTCAATTTGTTTGGCGATTTGATGGTGGCTTTGCATCCCTTTTTGCCCTTCATCACTGAAGAAATTTGGCATCAGTTGCGTGTGCGCGCAGAAGGGGAAGATTGCATGGTGCAGCCCTATCCGAAAGCCGAATCTGCCGATGAATCTTTCATTTTCAAGGTAGAGAAGGCCAAAGAAGTAATCGCGAAGGTGCGCGAACTGCGCAATCAATATCAAATTAAGCCCCGCGAGGCTTTAAATATGCAGGTTCAGGATACGCCAGCAGCCCAGGCAATGTACGAATCAGAAGGTTTGGTGGCGATGATACGGAAACTTGCAGTTTTGTCGGATTTTACTTTTACCCGGGAAGAAGCACCCAACAGCAAAAGTTTCCTGGTAGGCACCGAACAGTATTTTGTGGAATTAAATCTGCAAATTGATGTAGAGGCAGAACGCAAAAAAATCAATGAAGAACTCGTTTACCAACAAGGATTTGTAAAATCCATTGAAGGCAAGCTATCCAACGAGCGTTTTGTGGCTGGCGCCCCTGCGGCAGTTGTAGACAATGAACGAAAAAAACTGGCCGATGGGTTGGCCCGCATTCAAATTCTGAAAGAACAATTGGAAAAATTACAATAGCCCAAGGTGCCATCTATGAGAATAGAACCGGGTAAGTTGCTGTATCACAACAACTTACCCGGTTCTATTCGAGCATGTCCAGTTTAATGTTGC
>JAGWYI010000531.1 GCA_018969455.1 Bacteroidota bacterium
CAGTGCAATCCCAGCCTTAGTGCTGAATTGCCACTTTCACATATTTGATCTGGTTGCCCGATTGCACACCCAGGGTGTACAGTCCGGAAGGCAGATCGCTGTAGTTGAACAATTGCGTCAGTTCGCCGGTACGGAAGTCGGCCGATTCGTAGCGAACCACCTGGCCGATGGCGTTGTACAGCGTGAAGCTCATTTCCTGTGATGCTTTGCCGATTACTTGTACGGTGTAGGTACCGGTATTCGGGTTAGGATACAGCAGGAATTCTTCCAGCCATTCTGCGCCTTGTGTAGCCGTTGTATTGGTGATGAGCACGGTTTTCTGCAATACGCTGCTTCCGCATCCATTCATGGCATTGAGCAACACGAAGTACGTACCATTTTGCGCATAGGTATGTGTCGGATTCGCTTCTGTACTGGTGGTTCCATCGCCGAAGTTCCACAGGTACAACTGGGCCTGGGTAGATTCGTTGGTGAAGTTAACCGTTCCATTATTTTTCGCGAATTCAAATGCTGCAATCGGGTTGGTCATGGCTGCCACACGGGTTGACTTCTGCATGGTATTTTCACCCACGCTGTTGCTCACTTTCAGGGTAGCCATGAAGTTGCCTTCATTTTGGTAGGTCACCACCGGACTTTGTTCAGTTGAGGTCGCCGGTGTGCCGCCAGGGAAGTTCCACAACCAGGCACTTGGGTTGCCAGATGACTGGTCGGTAAACTGTACCGAGAATGGTCCTTCGCAACTTGGCGCCTGAACAGCCTCGAATGTTGCCACTGGTGGCACCTGGCTGCTGGCGATTGTTACCACCGCTACGCACTGACCGGCATTTCCGCTTGGGTCGCTTGCCAACAGCGTCACGTTGTTGTTGCCGAGGTTACTCAGGCTGAACGTGTAATTGTTGATCGACAGATTCAGGTTGGCCGTTGGTGCGCAGTTGTCATTGCTACCGTTGTTGACCATCGCGGGCGTGATGCTTGCGGTTTCACCCGTTGCGAGTTGGAGCGTCAGGTTTTTGCACAAGGCTGTTGGCGCCGTTTGGTCCTTCACCGTTACGATTTGTTCGTGCGTGGCTTTGTTGCCGGAAGCATCCGTTACCAGCCATTTGCGGGTAATGGTGTAGTTGTAGTGTTTGCTGTTTGCTTCGTCCCCGTTTTGTGTGCTCACCTCGTTTTGCTCGATTGTTACCTGGCCGCCGCAATTTTCATGGATTTGGCCCAGTGTCAGGTTGAGCATAGCCGGAACATTGTCACAACTTACCGTTGTATTGGCGGGCATTGTAATTGCAAAGGACGGAGGAGCGACGTCGACTACCATGACCTGGAATGAACAGATCGCGGTATTGCCGCTGGCATCGGTTGCGGTGTACACGATGGTGATCGGGTCGCCAGCCGGGATTTGTGAGCCGGAAGGCGGACCGGAGGTTTGCACCACTGTTGGCACGCCGCAGTTGTCGATGGCTGCGGGATCGGCCCAGTTTACTTTTGCCGAGCAACCCGGACCGCCGGTTCCATCGCATGCCACCATGATCATTTGGGTTGGGCAATTGAGGAAGGTTGGCGCAACTTCGTCGATGGCATTGATGGTAAACTGTTCGGTATCAATACACTGTCCATTTGTAGCGGTAACAGTAATCGTTGCTACGCCTGATTTAGTTGTAAATCCGGGTATCTGCGGCAACTGACTGGAAGCCGTTCCGTTTTGCAATCCGACTGCGGCGCCGCCTGTCCAGGAGAAGGATGCTCCATAGATGGTGGTATTCAGCGTGATTGGCGGCACGATGGTTCCAGGACACAATGGGCCGAGGTCGTTGAGCGGCAGGATGGCGAATGGTATGCCGTTTTCTACAGTAGCGGTAGAAGATACGGTACAACCGTTGCCATCTGTGAGGGTCACTGTATATGAGCCTGCTGCCAAACCGTTGAGTGTAGTCAATGGATTAGATGTTGGGCCTTGTACCACGCCGTTCGACCAGTTGAAGGTGTACTGCGCTGGTCCGTCGATGACAATCGCATTGATTTTGCCGTTTGTGGCGCCTGAGCAGGTCGTTTTATCCGTGAGGAGCACAACTCCGGGGCTTGGCAACACCACCAGTTGCACCACATCGATGTCGTAACAGCCGGCCGCATTTTCGAGGCGTGCCCAGATGTTTTTCGTAACCGAAGTGTAGGTGAATGGCAGTGCATTGAGTCCCTGTTCTGCCAGCGTTTTAGAATCGTAATAAGTCACTTTCAGGCCTGCTACTCCGTGAGCCACCTGTGCATCGGCGTTGTGCAGGTTAAAGACTGCGCTGGCGCCGTCGAATACAATCGGACAAGTCTGCAACTGAGCCACATAAGCGATTGGGGAAGCGGCCACTTTCAATTTGATCGATACAACATCCAGTGCAAAACCGCTGGTATTTGCCACTCGAGCGTAGATGACCTCCCCGTCTGTTCCGAGGTATGGCGTTGTCAGGGCTGTTGAACCCGATTGAGCGCCAGCCTCTGTTGCATGGTATGTTACGATGTGCGTACCACTTGGATCCACCAGGATGTTCGCATTGTTCAGGTTAAAGATTGCTTTGCCCGAGTTTGGAACATCTTCGCAGGCTGTCAGCACGATACCTTCCGGACAGAAGCCTGCATCCAGGGTGTGGTCGGTATGACCAGCCAGACCGGTGGTATACATAATAGTTGGCAGTTTATCCCAGCCTTTTCCTGGTGCTGCTGCAATTTCTGCATCAGAATCATTGAGGTCTGGATAATGGCCTGCGCCGTGGTTGGCAGCGGTCAGGGTGTAAACATTGTTCGCAACCTTCAATTTTCCTTCTGTCACATCAAACTGGCTGCTTACGCCATCGGTTCCAAATACGATTTTGTAATCGTAACTTGCTTTGATGCTGTCAAAGTCGGCCGTTGCGATCCAGTTTTCGCCGGGCGTACCCAATCCGGTGAAGTAGTATTCACCGAGGGTATCTGTTTTGGTTGTAGCCAGGAGCGCACCGGTATTGGCGTCATAGAGGCTTACCCATACGCCTGGAATTGGCGCTTCACAGGCATCCTGAACCCCGTTGCAGTTTTTATCTGCCCACACGCGGTTACCGATTTGCAGTGGGGCGTCGTCGCACAGCGCTTCGAGGTCACCCATGCTATTGGCTTTG
>JAGWYI010000532.1 GCA_018969455.1 Bacteroidota bacterium
AATACCTTTATATTTCAATTCCAAACCCTCCACTGCCGAGCACACCGAAATTGGAGGTGTAATCATGCCATCGGATATCATGGCAGCGCCACCCAAAATTGCAGCATATAAAAGCCATTTCTCTCTACGACGTACCAGGGTGTACAAGGAAAATATGCCGCCTTCTCCTTTATTATCTGCACGAAGCGTTAAAAGAACGTATTTAATGGTGGTTTGAAGCGTGAGTGTCCAAAATACCAGCGAAACACCTCCGAGTACAACCAAGCGATCAATGAGCTGATTTTCTCCCACTATTGCCTTCATCACATACAAGGGCGAAGTGCCAATATCACCGTAAATTATTCCAAGGGTGATCAATAAGCCGGCCGCTGACAGGCGTTGATGCGAAGGACTACCAAGATTTCCCATAAAAATACCGCCAAAAATGGGCAGTTCTATTGCATTTTAATCAATCAAGCCCGTATCCAAATTGTAAAATCTTTGTTGATAACGGCGCTCATACCTTTAGGTTAATTTTTTGAACAGAAACGACAAGGGCGCCCGGTATCCCGAATGTCCTTGCCGCCTCCTAATTAATGATGATGTCCGCCCGGACCGTGTACGTGGCCATGGGCCAGTTCTTCGGATTCGGCATCTCGTACTTCCTCTACATTGCCGGTAAAAAACAAATCAACCCCTGCCATAGGGTGATTAAAATCTACTTTTACAGATTCGGCATCTACGGATGCAACCATTCCTTGAAAATGATTGCCATCCTGATCAGTCAAAGGCAAAAGATTACCTATTTCTAACAGCCCATCTGGAATCTTTCCCTCTACTTCAAAAATATTTTTGGGAACATCCACGACTGCAGTCTCATCATACAAACCGTATGCCTGCTCTGCTGGAATACCAAAAGCAAACTTGTCGCCAGCTTTCATGCCGGTTAACTGGGTTTCAAAATCAGGAATCATGGCGCCAATGCCATAAATGAACGAAAGTGGCTCGCGGCCTTCGGTAGTTTCTACCAATTGACCTTCGGCAGTGCCTTCGGTCAGGGTGTAGTGTACAGATACTACTTTGTTGGGTGCAATGACCATAATATGGTGTTGTTAAAGGTAAATAAATAAACCTCCGTTTCCCAAAGCACGAATTATTCCAAATCACACGGCATGCACCGGGTGCAGCAAAACCATTTTTAGGGACTTTGGTTCACCACAAAGGTAGTTGTTTTTTCATGCTACCGCATTTTTTTCTATTTACTCCGCATGGGAAATGGCATCTTTAACAAAGGCCTTATACCTAAAATAGGCCCGAATTTGTCCCCATGCGGTGTAAAAAGGGCTTGGTCGAATGCCAAGCTTCAACTGAACTCGATGTAACTTAAAGATTATCAACCAATGCCGATACAAATCACGATATGCACGCCACATGCCGTAAGATGGGTCATATATATGTGCAGGCTCACCCAAAACGCCATTCAATTCCATGATTTTAAACAACCCTTGTCGCAACGCTTCCTCCGATTCGCATTTTAAATCAAACCTGCCATACAAAACCCCCGGTATCTGCGTACAGAGAGGCTCAAATACAGAATTCAATTGCGCGTCTATCAAGCGATTGGCATTTAAAAATTTTGCACCACGCGCATGGTTGCCTATAGGCTCTAACAAAACCCATACTCCTTCCGCTGGCACCTCTTCAAGCAAGTCTGATTTTTCCGACTCAAATCGGGCGATTTGAAATGCTGCACGCGGAGTTTGGCCCATCAATTGCCGAATGCTGTGCACACCATCTCCCCTTACCTTCAAAAATTCCTTTGCGCACACCGAGGTTACAGCAAAACGCCCCCCCTGTGTGGGTGTTTCCGGAAACCGATGAAACAACACCGAAAACTCTAAAGGTTCCTGAAGCAGCTCCTGAATGATAAATCGAACCGGATAACGGTTCAAATAAACAATTAAGTCCTCAAAAGTCGATATTTTTTGAATCAAATATCCGCGCTCCCCCACATCCGGCTTTGCGATTACCGGAAATTCAATGCCTTGTTCTTTTAATGCCCGATCCAGGCTTGTACGCTCTACACCGGGCTCAACCACCACCGTACGGGGCAAATAAGCCTTCGGCAATAAATCAAGTATGCCCGACTTCGACTCTCCCATGGCGCCGCCAAGGGGAATTGCCGGATTCACATTGGTAAAAAAGAACAAATTGCGCGCCCGCAACACAAACCAGGCTACATACAGGTACACCGGTATATTGGCTATCCACATGGGGAGAAATTCCCAAACCGTCCATTTTACCCACCAAAATTTGTTGTACATCGACAATTTATAGTTTGAAAAAACAAAATATTTAAATTTTCATCCGCTCAAATATCATCAATTTCCGAATTTTGGCGTTAAAAGCAAGGCATCATGTGTCGTAGCGCACACATTTCGCGTTGTTTTTGCCAACTCCATTCCATTTTGTCAATTGGCCTTGCTTGCAATTTCAAGCTTTTACACACCTTACACATGCACGCTACCTACGCTCCGCTTCGTTTTTTATGCCTTATTCTAGGCATTTTCGCTTTTTTTTGCCAAAACACACTCCGGGCACAGGCGCCCGCCAAGTTTTCAGATAATCCGGAGGATTTTGTGAAAGAACTTGGTGAATTCATGACAGCCTCCAAACGACCCGATCTGGAAGAAGCCTACTCGGTTTTCAAAAAATACTACCGAAGCGGATTGGTCCCACCACGCAAATTGGAACGGGTACAAAATGTGGTGCGTATGTTCGCCGATCAAAAACTCGCCCCATTTCCCTATTACAAAAACTATTTAAACGCCGTCAATGCAGCATTGGTAGCACAAGATACCAGCCTTTTTTACAATTGGCAGCAATTTACGGAAACCGCCCTGCTCAATCTGGAAAAAGGCAAAACCAAACCCATTACCCAATTGCTGGAGTTTTCAACCGGCTTTATGGAAGCCCAAGCCCTTAAAACCGGTGAAGGCGGCGCTATTACCTGGAAAATTAAAAATGGTTCATTTTCCTTTGATCATTCCAGTAATCAGCCCAGACTGCTATGCAAAAATGTGGATTTGATTGGCGGCCGAAAACAAGATTCCGTAATCGTTTTCCATACCTCCGGTTATTATCTGCCCTACG
>JAGWYI010000533.1 GCA_018969455.1 Bacteroidota bacterium
AAATCAGGATGGATTTCGCTGATTTATAATGATTTATAAAGATCGTTATGCACAAAATCTGGCGGCGTAAAGTATAATAGTTCAAAATATCGTTTAAACAACATGAAATTCCACCTGAGACGCAGTGCCGACGGCAGCCATACCATTGCGCGGGATCCAATGGGCAACGAACTCCAAATGTATTTGCCCGAAAATGCCGGAGGCAATGCCACCGGCATCCGGCCGATGCAGGTTTTGATTATGGGACTTGCCGGCTGCACCGCCGTAGATGTGCTTTTGATCCTGAAAAAACAACGCCAGGAAGTACTGGACCTCCACATCGATGTAGAGGCGGAGCGCCAACCCGATGTGGAGCCCTCGCTCTGGGAGCAGGTAACTGTTCATTTTACGGTAATCGGCCCGGTTGAGCTGGCCAAAGCCCAAAGAGCAGTTGATCTTTCCATGCAAAAATATTGCAGCGTTTCTGAAACTTTGCGCCGCGCAGGCGCCGACATCCACTGGACGGTGGAAACACGTGCCGAATAGCACATTTTTAACCTGAAACATGCTGATATGCAGGAAACGCCACATCAATTCGGCCCCGAAACAGAGGCCATCCGCACCCAAACTGCCCGTACCGCCCAAAAAGAACATGCCACGCCCTTGTTTTTGACCTCCAGTTTCGTGTATGACTCTGCTGAAGACATGGCCGCTGCATTTCAGGACGACAGTTTGGAGGTGAACATCTACAGCCGTTTTTCTAACCCCACGGTAGATGAATTTGTGAAAAAAGTGGCCCAAATGGAAGGCGCAGAGGCCGGGGTTGCCACCGGAACCGGCATGGCGGCGGTGTTTTCCACGTTTATGACTTTCCTGAGCCAGGGCGACCACATCTTGTCGGCTTCGGCCGTTTTTGGTTCTACCCACACTATTTTGACCAAATACTTGCCCAAATGGGGGATTTCATCCACCTATTTCGACATGACAAAGCCCGAAACCATAGAGGCACTGGTACAGCCGAATACCAAAATGTTGTATGTGGAAACACCCAGCAATCCGGGTTTAGACATTATTGACCTTGCTTTGTTGGGCGAAATATGCAAAAAATACGATATTCTATTTGTCGTCGACAATTGTTTTGCGACCCCGGTGGTGCAAAAGCCCATGTTGTTTGGCGCCGATCTGGTAATCCACTCTGCCACCAAGTTTATGGACGGACAAGGCCGGGTGCTGGGCGGGGCGGTGGTGGGTCATTCTGAATTGATTTACCAGTTGTATCTCCTGATCCGCAATACCGGCCCATCCATGAGTCCGTTTAATGCCTGGGTATTGAGTAAAAGTCTGGAAACCTTGCATTTACGCATGGAAAAACACGCCCAAAACGCGCTGCAACTCGCGCAGGCGCTCACACACAACCGACAGGTATCACTTGTAAAATACCCGTTTTTGCCCAACCATCCGCAATATGCGGTTGCGCAGAAACAGATGAAAAACGGCGGGGCCATCGTGGTTTTTGAGGTAAAAGGCGGTTTGGAAAGCGGTCGGCGGTTTTTGAATGCCCTGCAAATGGTTTCCATGACCAACAATTTGGGCGACAGCCGCAGCATTGCGTCGCATCCGGCCTCGACCACGCATTCGAAATTGAGCGAACAGGAGCGGCAGGCGGTGGGCATCACGCCGGGGCTCATCCGGGTTTCGGTGGGACTGGAAAGTGTGGAAGATATTATTTGGGATGTGGAACAGGCATTGGGGCGGATTTAGGGGCTATTAAAATTTATATTTTCTATTAATATGATAAGGATTTTTTAGCCAGACTTGGCGCTTTTTGTCCTGAGTACTCGGGATAATGGGACTAATTACGGCGAAAAAAAGGAACGACGTATGGCAAAAAAAGACTATCATATTAATTAATAATATAATTTTTAATAGGCTCTAAATGTTAGCAGTTTCATAACCAGTTTATGTTGACTATAAAGCATAAAAAACCCGCCAATTTGCATCAGCGGGGGACATTTCTCCGAAATATAACCAAATCAAACTTTCCTGGATAGAGTGGGGCTTAGCCCTTGCCTTTCACGCGACGGCTTTCATCCTCAATGCCCGTTTTCCGTTCGCGGGCGCCTTTCACTTCTGCGCTTCCGAATCGGTAGGAGAAGTTGAGCGTCACCGTTTTGCTTTCCCAACGGCCTTGTGCGGTCATGTACAAACCGGGTGTAAACACGTTTTTGCCGCCCCAACCTGCAGTGCGGAGGATGTCGCCCACGCGCAGGCGGATCTCCCCTTTGCCATCGAGGACCTTTTTTTGCACGCCAAAGTCCATCGCACCTTGTGCACGGCTGCGCATCGTACCCCAGAAACCCGGGCTGTTGAACCAGCCCGATAGTTGGATGCTGAAGTCTTTGGGCAACTTGAAGGTTTGCTCGCTGTACACATTACAGGCATAAAAGCCCTGGTTGAATTCAAAGTTCTCCCGGAATTTTGCCTTAAACTGACTGCGAAAACCGGTGAAGCTCACAAATCCATCCCACCATTTGGCAATCGGGGTAGGAAAATTGAGGCTCATGGTGTAGTTTCTCTGGTCGGCAATGTTTGCCTGAGTAATAAAAGTGGCCCGGGTGTTGGTGGTGTCAAGCACCTCGGTAAACACATCTTTGGTGTGGCTGTACCCAATACTGACCACCGGGTAGCCTTTGTAGGTCGGACTGAGTTCGAAACTGTTGGTAAATTGGGGGCGCAAACGCGGGTTTCCTTTTCTATAGGTCAATTCATCCAGTTTGAATTCAAACGGATTGAGGTCTTGATAACTGGGGCGGTCGATGCGGCGGCTGTAGGTGGCGTTCAGCCCCATTTTATCGTTTAAAGTGTAGGTAATTGCGGCGCTTGGAAACAATTTGGTGTAATTGTTGCTGACGCGTTGACCATTTTGATCGTTTTCGGAGATCAAATCTCCGTTGTAATCTGTGTTTTCGACGCGCAGACCGGTTTGGACATTCAGTTTTTTGCCAAACATGCGGTTGTAGTTGACATAAGCGGCGCTGGTACGCTCTTTATACACAAAACGGTTGCTGATTTTCAGGTCTTTTAGGGGTTCATTGTCAATTACATTGTAAAAATTGAAGGTATTGTCGGTGTGCACCGACGCAATT
>JAGWYI010000534.1 GCA_018969455.1 Bacteroidota bacterium
CGGTACATATTCAAAATAGATCCCGCCTTGTCGTTGGTTCCGGAAGCCCTGGCGCCTCCAAACGGTTGCTGACCAACTACCGCTCCCGTTGGCTTGTCGTTGATGTAAAAATTACCGGCAGCATGGCGCAGTTTTTCGTGTGCCAAATTGATGGCAGCACGGTCGCGAGAAAAGATCGCCCCGGTTAATGCATAGGGCGAAGTGCGATCCAACAAGCCCAGGGTGCTTTCATATTCCGAATCGGGGTACACATATACGGTAAGAACCGGACCAAACAACTCCTCACACATGGTTACATACATCGGGTTGCTCACCTTTAATACCGTTGGTTCAATAAAATATCCTTCTGTTTTGTCAAATTTTCCACCGGCAACAAGTTCTACCTCAGATGATTGCAAAGCCTCTGAAATATAGGCGCTGATTTTGTCAAATGCCTTTTCATCAATTACAGCATTGATGAAATTTTGAAAATTCTCCACACTTCCCATTTTCATATCCGCCAAATCGGCTTTCAAAAAGGCTTCAACTTCCGGCCACAGGCTTTCAGGTACATAGGCACGTGATGCCGCCGAACATTTCTGACCCTGATATTCAAATGCCCCCCTGGCAAGACCTACCGCTACCGCCTTGGGATCGGCAGATGCGTGCACCATTACAAAATCTTTACCCCCTGTTTCCCCTACAATGCGCGGATAAGTACGGTATTTGGGCAAATTTTCAGCAATTGTTTTCCACAAACGCTGGAAAACACCCGTGCTTCCTGTAAAATGCAAGCCTGCAAAATCGGGATGCTTGAACACCGCCTCTCCCACGGTTGGGCCATCCACGTATACCAGATTAATAACGCCTGCAGGCAACCCGGCCTCAAGCAAAATCTCCATAATCAATGATGCCGATAATATTTGAGATTCGCTGGGCTTCCATACCACGACATTCCCCAACATGGCTGGCGCTGACGGTAAATTACCGGCAATTGCCGTGAAATTGAAAGGTGTCAGTGCAAATACAAAGCCTTCCAGCGGGCGCCAATCGGTGCGATTCCACGTGTTCTTTACACTAATTGGCTGCTGTTTGTAAATCTCCTGCATAAAATAAACATTGTACCGCCAAAAATCGGCCAACTCACATATGCAGTCAATCTCTGCTTGAAAAACGTTTTTGCTTTGACATAACATGGTGGCAGCACTCATCCGCGCCCGATACGGACCGGTGAGTAAATCGGCAGCGCGTAAAAATATCGCCGCCCGTTCCTGCCATGGCATGGTTTCCCAGGCCGGTTTGGCAGCAAGGGCCGCTTGAATGGCCTGTTCAACATGCGATGCATCCCCTTTTGCATAATATCCCAATACATGTTTGATTTCGTGGGGTGGTCGAACCGGCATCTGCTGAGTCGTAAACACACGGTCTCCGTTGATATACATCGGGATTTCCTGAACCGTATTTTTGGCCGTTGAAAGCGCCGCTTTTAAAGCAATTTTCTCCGGCGAACCAGGCGTGTACGCCCATATGGGTTCATTAAGGGGCTGGGGAACAGAAAACAAGGCGTCTGTCATGATGCAATGGTTTAAAATTTTGGAAAGGTATCAATTGTACAAAAGGTCGCCTGAACGGAATCAATGGCCTTTATGCAATATGCTGATTTTTTATTATTTGTTCAAATAGCCTTCGCACATGCTGGCGCCTGAGGCGTGGGTGTATCCAAAAAAGAGAAATGCCTATATAGCAATGCGTATTTCCTTTGGAATAAATGGCGTGGCATCAGCCCCTCCCACTATAATTTCCCGGACTATGGTGCTGCTGATATGGGAAAATTCAGGTTGCGCAATCAGAAATACGGTTTCAATTCCGCCTCCCACAATGTGATTTAGTTGCGAAATGGTTTTTTCGTAATCAAAATCTGATGCATTCCGGAGGCCGCGCAGCAGGAAACGGGCCCCTATCCGCTGACAATAATGGGCAGTCAGATTTTCAAATTGGTCAACATCCACTTTTGGATAACTTTCAAAAACAAGCCGCAGCCATTCCATCCGCTGCTCCAAAGGAAACAGATATTTCTTGGTCGTGTTGACGCCAACTGCAACTATAATTTTATCAAACAAGGGCAAAGCCCTCCGAACCAGGTCAACATGGCCAATGGTAATTGGGTCAAATGAACCCGGAAAAACGGCAATTTTCATAAAATTCGATTAAGGTCCGCCAAGGTCCGAATTTTAACGGATGTCGCCAACACCTCTGCCCCATTTGATCAATCGTTAAATTGATCACAAAATTTTACAAGTAAAAGAAACTTTCTTCATTGTTCGTATATATTTGCGCTACGGGTTCAGATGTACCAACCTTTGGGCCGAAGCCGAAAAGCCCTAATAGAGTAGGCATTTACTTTAATTGCTCACCATTATGAAACAACTTATTCTTTCTTTCATCTGCTTTCTGTTCCTTGCAACAGTTGCCAACGCTGAAATCACTGCATTCAACGCGCCTCTGTCTGAGTGCAAAAGCGCTTCTGATGTAAAAGCCATCGACCCACAGCTGGTGAAACTGGGTATGGACAAATTCCTTACTTTGACCCCAGCAGAATACAAAAAGATGACTGGCCAACGTTTGGGTTTGAAAAACTCCCTGGCTTTGAAAGCTGCTCAAGTAAAAGTAAAGCACGAAATGAATGCGGGTATCAATCCTGCCGCCGGCGATGGAATCACCAAAGGCTTGTACATCCTGTTGGCTATTCTTGGCCTTGCTTGGATTGCTATGGGTGTTAAATCTGACTGGAGCGGCAACGACTGGATCGTTAACCTGATTTTGACTGTGTTGTGCTGGTTGCCTGGTTTCATCCACGCTTTGGTAAAAATGAAAGAGTACTACAAGTAATTTTCCTTTCAACCTGAATTTGTGGCGTAACTTCATTCATAAGTTGCGCCACAATTTTTTACAATCCCTGTATGGATTCCGGAAAAATTCGCGATTACCTCTACCTCGCTTTTCTTGTTATAGCGCCCGTCACCATCCTGATTTTACCTGCCGATTTTTTCGACAACGGTCCTACCATCTGCCCTTCCAAGCGCTTTTTTAACGTTGAGTGTTTGGGCTGCGGCATGACGCGCGCAGTGATGCATCTGGTACATTTT
>JAGWYI010000535.1 GCA_018969455.1 Bacteroidota bacterium
AAATTGGTCGTTTGGAGCGATTTATAAGCTTAAAACAAAACGGATTTCACATCAGGACGAAATCCTTGCCCCTGCTTCTTTCAAAGCGGGCGCAAAGGTAAGCTTTTGTCTGCAATGTTCAAACTATTGATTCATTTTGTTTTCTGTATCGAATTTGGCGCCCACGGGCGCACGGTAGGGCTCAAAAGGCAGTTGCAGCAAGCTTCCAATATGGCTTTGCTCATCGGGCGCCATGTGCGTATCGATGCCAAATACCAAGGATGTATGATCAAGCCATGCATATGTGCCAAATATTCGATCCCAAATGGAAAAAATATTCCCGAAGTTCGAGTCTGTGTAAGGCAATACATAGTGATGATGCACCCGATGCATGCCGGGCGTTACGATCAACCATCCCAAAACACGCGCCAATCCGGCCGGGAATTGAATGTTGGCATGGTTAAATTGCGACAAAGCGGCCGACAGGGATTGATACATAAACACAAGGTAAATGGGTGCGCCACTTACCCATATTGCAAGGGTTGTAAAAACAAAGCGGAATACGCTTTCGCCCGGATGGTGCCGGTTGGCCGTTGTGGTGTCTACATTCGGATCGGTATGGTGTACCAAATGAAAACGCCACAACAATTTGACTTTGTGTTCCAGCCAATGGATGAAATAAGCCCCGATAAGATCGAGCAACAACAAGCCCGCCAATACTTCCACCCACAAGGGGAGTTTGGGTAGCCATTGGAGCAATCCAAAATGATGCACCTCTACCCAATCGCTGCTGAAAAACAGGATGGAGGCCATCAAAAAGTTCACCAGCACAGTTGTAAAAGTAAAAAACAAATTTACCCCGAAATGCTTCCACCGCGCATACTGCCAATGGAAAAATGGCGCCACCGATTCCAATAACATGAAAAAGGTCAATCCGCCAATTAATATGAAACTCCGGTGCGCAGAAGGAATATGGGCAAAATAGGCAACAATTGACTCCATACAGGATTTGATTTTGAATGGATAAATAAAATGTGGGCGCAATATAAGGTCCCGGCATTTTATTTGCTCAATCTGACAAAAACCATTTTTTATTTATCCTTTGTGCCGCCATTTAAACCCAAAACCAACCGGTTGATCGAAGATTTCTGTGGTTAAGGGAATATGCCTCAAATTTGCAAATCAAATTCAAAATTTAAATTTATGCATAAATCACTCTTACTGCTTGTTGCTTTGCTGACCACTGCAGCCAGCCTGATTGCTCAAGACCTGCCCACTACCCTGAATGACTACAAGTTTACAGTTGTCAAAAAAGCAGGCGCAACCGATGTCAAAAACCAGTTCAAATCGGGTACCTGCTGGGTGTATTCTGCCAATTCCTTTTTTGAAAGTGAGTTGTTGCGTATGGGAAAACCTGCTACCGACCTCAGCGAAATGTACGTGGTGCGTGCCGGTTACATCGACCGGGCCGAAAACTATGTACGCCGCCAGGGCGCTGCCGCATTTGGTCAGGGCGCCGAAACCCACGATGTGCTCAACCTCATCCGCAAATATGGCATCGTTCCGCAATCGGCTTACAGCGGGTTCCCTGCCGGACAAGACAAGCCGGTGCACAACGAAATGGAAGCCGTGCTGAAGGCCATCGTTGAAACCATGGTCAAATTACCCGACGGAAAATTAAGCCCGAATTGGAAAAATGTGTATACCGGCGCATTAGACGGGTACATGGGTACGCCACCGGCACAATTTCAGGTAAATGGCAAATCCTTTACGCCCCAAACCTATTTCCAAAGCCTGGGCATCAACCTCGATGATTATGTGGCGCTTACATCCTACGCACACCATCCGTTCTACAAGCCTTTTGTGCTCGAGGTTTCCGACAACTGGTCTAACGGCGCATTTTACAACCTGCCCGTCGATGAGTTCGTACAAGTTGCCGACAATGCTGTGGAAAAAGGATTTTCAATCGTTTGGGCTTCCGATGTAAGTGAAAAATCATTTTCTGCAAAAGAAGGCCTGGCCCTCTGGCCGGAAAAAACCTGGGATGATATGAGTGCAGGCCAGCGCGATTCCCTGTGGAAAATGCCTGCCCGTGAAAAAATCGTGAGCCAGGAGGAGCGCCAGCATGGCTTCGACGAACTCAGCACCACCGACGACCACGGCATGCACATTACCGGAATGGTTAAAGACCAAAACGGCACAAAATATTACATCGTAAAAAATTCCTGGGGTACGGTTAAAAAAGAAATGAACGGTTACCTCTATGTGTCTCAACCCTATTTCCGTGCCAAAACCATGTCCATCCTGGTACACAAAGACGGCATTCCCGCCGCAATTCGTCAAAAACTGGGTATAAATTAAATAAAAAAGGGCATTTAGCGACTAAATAATGCGCTAAATGCCCTTTTTTAATTCGTGTGGTTTTTTTCTATTTGAATCGAGTCCGCGTTTTTTAAAGTTCTGCCGCTGATCGATTTATAATATTCGAGGTATTTCTTTTTGATTGCTTCATCCTGAATTTTGCCGTTTACACGCATTTCTTTTTCCGATAAATGCATGTTGTATTTATCAGGATTGGTGATCAAGGCGTCTGTCAGCAAAGCGCGGCGGAGTTGTTCGTGTATGCGCCCTTCCCGCAAAGCATCTTCTCGATTGAGCGCTGCGCGTTCCCGATCGCGTTCCGCCTGCATTTTGGCGCGAAATGCCTCGGTTCTGGCATACTCCACTGACCGCCTGGCTTCTTCCTGTGCGCGCAACAGATCCCTTTGTGCACGCATGGCATCTCTTTGTATTTGGATGTTTTCTTTTTGGATGCGCTCCAGTTCCTGCATTTGATCATTAAGCATGCGTTTTTGGCTCTTGCTTAATGATTTTTGTTGTTTGGCAATTTCTTTTTGGGCTTTTGCAAGCGTTTTATTTAATTTTTCCAGTTCTGAGGGGCTCAAGGCCCGGGGAGCATAAACAGGATCGGGAATGTTAAATTCCATTTGGAAATCAGATGGTGAAGGAGGAGGCATTGGCGGCATGGGAACCTCCAGGTCAAAGGATTCCATATCGGGGATCTCGTTTTGGAGTTCAATCGAGCTGCCGTTTTCCACTTCACGACCATCTATGTACACCTTATCATTTATAATT
>JAGWYI010000016.1 GCA_018969455.1 Bacteroidota bacterium
GTCTGAATTTGTGCAATTTGGGGTGCGGCATCCAATTGCGCTGCACTCCAGCTGTAAAAATCGATTCCGCGCACCATCACATAGCGGTAGGGCGGCATTTGCAGGCTGCGCGACCATTTTTCTCCATAAAACAGGCAATTGGTCCAGGTTTTGTGCGCAAACGGTGGGATGTCCGCTTCGTCAGCTGCCCAAAAGCACCAGGTACGGTCGTTGCGATCTTTTGCATCCCGATCGATCAACAGGATTTTTTTATGTTGAAATGCGGGTTGGGCAATCAGTTCGAGTGCCAGGGTGCGCCCGGAAAGGCCGCCGCCCGCAAGAATTACATCGTATGGATTCATAACAGTGGATGAAGATGCCGGTATTTTGCTTAACCTGCAATTAGAAATCGGTTTTGTTTAAAATGGTTCAATCATTTGCATAATAATCCTCAATTTTGCGCCTTATGAAACCCGAGCGTGTTGCAAAAATCCGGTCAGTCATTGCGCAGAGTCAGCCTGATTTGACCGTTATACTGGAGAATATATTTGATCCGCTGAACATCAGCGCGGTTTTGCGCTCTTGTGATGCGGTAGGCATCCGGGAAATTTTTGTGGTGTACACCAAGCCTTACCTCGACAAACGGGGTTTGCGATTGGGGAAACGGACATCCGGCGGGGCATTCAAGTGGATCGACGTGTATGTGTTTGAAGATCTGGAGGAGTGCATCCGGCGTGTGAAGGCGCGCTACGGGCGTGTGCTGGCGACCGGACTCGGCGAAAAAAGCCAGTCTTTGTACAGCCTGGAACTCAGCGAGCCGGTGGCCTTGATGTTTGGCAACGAGGACGATGGCCTGAGCCCCGAGGCCCTGAACCTTGCCGACGGTAATTTTTTGGTGCCCCAGGTGGGTTTTGCCGAAAGTTTGAACATTTCGGTTGCGTGTGCGGTGAGTCTTTTTGAGGCCATGCGCCAGCGGCAGACAAAAGGCATGTATGGCGGGGCCTCGAAGTTTGCCCCGGAGCAACAGGAATTGCTGTTTGTGCGTTGGAGCAAGATGTTGAAAGAAAAATCCTGGCACCAGCAATTGGCGGTGCCGGTTACCAAGGATTCGGAGCCGCTGCTTCCGGTGTATGCCGAGCGCGATCCGGCCATTGTTCAAATACAAAAAATGGTTCCCAAGCCATTGAGCAACTTTGACTTATGAATTTGAGTATTGTTATACCCTTGAAAAACGAGGTAGAAAGTCTGCCCGAACTTGAAGCCTGGATACGCCGTGTGGTGGAACAAATGGGCGTTTCGTACGAAATATTGTTTGTTGACGATGGCAGCGACGACGGCTCCTGGGCCTGTATCGAAGGTTTGAGGGCGCAAAATCCGAACATCCGTGCACTGAAGTTTCGCCGGAATTACGGCAAAAGTGCGGCCTTGCACATGGGTTTTCAGGCCTCCAAAGGCGATGTGCTCATCACCATGGACGCTGATTTGCAGGATAGCCCCGATGAGATCCCCGAATTGTACCGCATGATTGCCGAAGACGGCTATGATCTGGTGAGCGGTTGGAAAAAGGTGCGCCACGACCCGCCGAGCAAAACCATTCCCACCAAGTTATACAACGCCGTGACGCGCTGGATGAGCGGCATACCTTTGCACGATTTCAACTGCGGACTGAAGGCCTACCGCGGGCTGGTGGCGCGCAGCATCGAGGTGTACGGGGAAATGCACCGTTACATTCCGGTTTTGGCAAAGTGGACGGGTTTTCCGAAGATCGGGGAAAAAGTGGTGCAGCACCGGCCGCGCAAGTACGGTTATACGAAATTTGGCGGCTGGCGTCGATTTGTGAACGGGCCGCTGGATTTGATGATTATTTCTTTTGTGGGCAAATTCGGCAAGCGGCCCATGCATTTTTTTGGTTTGCTGGGCTTGATTGCGTTTTTGGCCGGTTTCGGGATTTTGTTTTGGTTGAGCATTGAAAAACTGGTTTTTAAGGAAATTGGCATTGCCGACCGCCCGGCTTTTTTCCTCGGCATCTTGTCTCTGATGGTGGGCACGCAGTTGTTTTTGACCGGATTTGTGGGGGAAATGATCAATCGGAATTCACCGGTGCGGAATAATTATTTGGTGGATATGGAAATATAAACCCCGCAAAACCAACACCCCCTTACCCTTGCGGCATGCGTTTCATCACCACCGTAAATTGTTCCCCTGCGCGGTCGTTGTAGAAATCAATATGCGGCCAGGCCTGCAAGGCCCGCAAAATGCCGGATCCGATGCCGCGGTAGGGTAGGAGATCGGGTGCAAGCGAGGCCAGGATGGTGTTGCGGGAGCGGCGTAATCCGGCGCGGATCTGGTCTTCTGTGAGGTTGTTGGGCAATTTTCCCGGACTTTTTATTTCAATGCGGTCGTCGAAAACAAAAATCTTGATGCTGTCTCGGATGAAGTAATCGCGGTGTAACAAGGCATTTACCAGCAATTCAATCAGCACGATTTCCGGTATTTCAAGGTCGCCGAGGCTGTTGAAATCCTTGCCGTTCTGCACGCGGTTGAGCGCGCGTTTCATGAAATCGAGTCCGCGCTGGAAGCATTGTACGAGGGTACCGCGAATGTCTTCGCTGCTGTGGTATTTTTCGCCATAAATATCCTTTCCGGCAAACCATACGGCCGAAATAAAAAATTGCGGGATGAGTTTTTCGGGGTGTTTGGCAAAGAGCAAGGCGCCGGCGACATTGAGGTTTTCGCCTGCAGCCAGCCGCAAATTGGATAAAATGCGGGTTAAATCGTTTTCGTTTAAAGGAATTTTATATTTTTCTTCGTAAAAACTGCGGAATTCGCGCAGGTCAAGTTCCTCGGCTATGGTGTAGGGGAGGAGTGTTTCTTCGGCGTAGAGGTCGCCGGAGGCCTGGAGCAGGCGCGCGATTTCTTCGTTGCTGGTCACTTTGCGCTTATCAGGCCCGTTTTTTATGAAAATCAATCCGTCTTTGTCTTTGTAAGGCTTGAAAATGCCTGCTGGAACGTTTACGACCAAAACTGCTTTGTCATCCACCAATACAGTTTCGGTTTGAATGGTAATTGGCGGCTTTACTCCTTCTGATGCGGCATTTACCAGCAAACTGCTGATGCGTTGTATGTCTTCAAAACGCAGGCCTGTGATGGCGCCTGTTTTGTCATTGATGCCCACTAAAAGCGTGCCGCCTTCGGAATTGGCAAAGGCGACCAGTTCCTGCGCTGCGCTGAGCGGATTGGTAATGTTTTCCTTGAATTGGGTGTAGCTGGTTTCGCCTCCCTGTATGCGGAGCCGTAATGCGCTTGCTTCCATGGGTTTGTTATTTCCCTGCAAATGTAGCGTTTTTTTGGCTTTTGCGATTTGGCCGCCGGGCTTTTCGGGTGTGTGTGGGCTGGGGGCGAGCTCCGCCTTCACGGCCGCCGGAAGAAGATCTGGCATCCGATGGATTTTGTTTCGGGGATTGCCACTTTTTTTCCGGCCAGGAGCGCATCTACCGCCAAGGCCACGTATGCCTGGGTGACGTTTTCGGGTTCGCCGCCGTTGTCGTCGATGGCGCCGTTATAGCGAATTTCCAGGCCATTGCGTGTTTTTTCCAAAACATAGGCATGCGGCGTTTTTTGCGCCTTGAAGTTTTTTGCCACCGCCTGGGTTTCATCGAACAAATACGGGAAATTGAACTGCTCTTTTTGGGCCTTTTCAATCATTTTGGGATAGGTATCATCCTCGTACAGCAGCGTATCGGTGGAACTGATGGCCAGCAAGGGATAGCCTAACGGCTGGTATTTACCATTGAGGGCGTTCAGGCGCGGGGGGTACAACCTGGCGAACGGACAATGGTTGCAGGTGAATATCACGATGAAACCCTTGGCATCCGGGTAATCCGCCAAGGAAACCATGCGGCCGTCGGTGTTTTTGAGGCTAAAATCCCGGATGCTGCTCAGGGGCGCATGCGCGCCCGGAGCAAAAAGCATCAGAATGATGGAAAACAGCAGGTTTTGGATCATGTTTTTGTGTTTATCGGCTTGTGCCAATGACAAATCGTTTGCTCAGGGCCCGTTTGGACTGGCTGTCGCGGCATTCCAGGAAATACACGCCAGGCTTGAATTTCGATACATCAATACCCTCGTGGAGGTCTGGCTGAGGCAGCATGAGCAGGGTGCGGCCTGCGGCGTCGCATATCCGCACGTAATACGCCTGTAACTCGGGATCATCGAAGCGGAGGTAGAGGCGATCGGCAGCCGGGTTGGGAAACAGCTGAAAGTTGGCGCCTGCCGTGCCTGGTTCGCTGGTGGCAGTACTTGTGTTTTTCACAATAAACTGGCCCATCATGCCCTCGTCTTCGTGCAAAGAGATGTGGCAGTGGTACATAAACGGGTGCAGGGTATCGGCATAATCTTCAAATTTGGCGATGAACTTTACCACGCTGTTTTGCCCGTTGGTGCGGCCAGGCACAAACACCACGTCTTTCCAGCCTGCCTGTGCGGCTGTTGGGGCAGCGCCGTTTACCGACAAGATGTTGAACTCCACATCGTGGATGTGAAAAGGGTGGCCAAATACGGAAGTGCTGGTGATTTCCCATATTTCGGTATTCCCAAGCGGCACCGTATAATTGTTGTAGTTGAAATCGAACAGTTTGTGGTTGATGATGAAGGCATTGGGGCCCAGAATCGGCGGATTGGTGACGCCGGCGCTGTCGCTGATGGTGAGTTTGCGGGTTAGCACCGCATCGGCTGCGTTCAGCAGTACATTGTTTGCCAAAGTCGTCGGAATGGCCGTGACGGGCTGGGCCGTTGCGGCGCCGATTTTAAAATGCACCATGGTGAAGTCTTTTTTGCCTAAATAATTGGCAAAGGGGCCACCTGGAAAACTCTCGCCACCGGCAATGAAGTTCGACAATGTAGAATTAAAGGCCTTCATATCAACGGTTTGGCCGCTTTGGCCGCTGAAATTGACCAGGATTTCCACGCGTTCGCCTGCGTGCAGGAGGTAGCGCGTGAGGGCGACGGGTGCATTGAGCAGCCCGCCATCGGATCCAATGACATAAAACGTGCGGTTGTCGCTGAAACCGATGTTGTAAGAGCGTTCGATGGCGCCATTGAGGATGCGGAAACGCAGCACTTGCGCAGGGGCGGTATGTTGTGCGCGCAGGGTACCGTTGACCATCATGCTGTCGCCATAAGGCACCTCTACAAACTGGTTGGCGCTGTTGAAATCGCGGTCGGTGAGTACGAGCGGGATGTCGTCTACGCCATAGGTGCGTGGCAGGGGCAGGGCTGATTCCTCGTCGTCGCGCACAATGATGAGTCCGCCGAGGCCCTTGGTGATTTGGGCTTCGGTCATTTCGTGGAGGTGGGGGTGGTACCAATAGGTTGCAGCCTTGTTGGTGACCGTCCAGTATGGTTTCCAGGTGGTGCCGGGCGGGATGATCTGGTGGGGCCCGCCGTCCATCACAGCGGGCAGGTGGAAACCGTGCCAGTGCAGGGTGGTGGAGTCATTGAGTTGGTTTTTGATGTTGAAATGGACGGTTTCGCCTTTGTACATGATGAGTGTGGGGCCCCAGAATTTGCCGTTGATGCCGGCTGTGATGGTTTGGTTGCCGCTGGGAATGATTTGGGAAAACGTGTCTTTCATCACCAGGTTGAAATCGGGTCCGCGCAGGGTGTCGGGGATCCAGAGGGTGTTGTAAGAGACGGTTTGGGCCTGGCAGGCGGTGCAGGCGAGGAGGTATGCCAAGGGCAGGAAGCGCATGGGTCGGGAAATGAACAAGTTCATCATCAAGTTGTGGCTGTGTAAAGGGAAACGCGAATACAGGGGTTTGATGCCGGAACTGCGGGGAACTTGCGGGGTGGGGATAATTTTATTTAAATTGATGTATCGCTTGGAGCGACCCCTCCTCTACACGTGTGATGTTAAAAGCACTAAAAGGCCACCTGGGTTTTGGTTTTCAGCCAATTAAGCCCAATAAAACTTCGAATTGGTCCAATCAGCGAGGGGGTCGCCTGGAGTGCCCCCCTCGCTACGCGCGCGGAATGCAGATTTACCGCCCCACCACTAATTTCTGCTGCAAAACCAGGCCGTTTCCATGGTAAATGACCATGTAGAGGCCCGATGGTACGCTTGCCAGACTAACACTTGCGCCTGACGCGCTTACTGGAAATGAACCGAAATTCTGACCCCAGATGTCGTAAATATCGATCTGGCCGTCGGTGGGCAAGGCGTTTATGTGCAGCGATTCCGCGGCCGGATTGGGGTAAATGTCCAGAACAAATGGATTGTCAAGATCTTGTGTGGCCGTGGAAATCGTCTGGAAACCGGCAAAGAACAGGAGGGTCTGAATGATGGCCGGGGTGACACAATCCACGTGGTTTTTGGTAGAATCCACATCAACGGCCAGGAAATTGGGAGGGTTGAGGGCGGTGATGGTGTCGCGGGCAACAATGCTGTTCAGGTACGGCACCTGGTCGTCGGCTTTGCAGTAAAAGAGGCGGGTAGGGGCCTGGGGCGCCCATTTGTACACATCGTTGTCGCGCAAATTCTGGTTGAAGGGATGATTCAAATCGGTTTTCACTACCTGTACTACGCTGTCTTTCAGCATTTTACCCGGGATATAGTTGCCAAAATCGCTCTTGAGCTGGGCAAGCAACTGGTTGTTCAGCGTGCTCAGACTTTTAGTGCCGGCGTAAAAAGGGGCGATCAGGGTGGCGTAATTGGGTTTGAAAATGTCGCTCAGGTTGGTGAAAATGTTTTTATACACCGTTTGATACGACAAAATGGTATTGGGCAGGTAGGACGGACTTGTATAAACGGCATCCGACAAAATCAAATCGCGCATCACACCGGATATGCTGTACGGGCCCGACAGGTGGGCGGCGGCGGTCACCTCATACGGGGAATCGGGATTGAGCTCGAGGGCGCGGTGGAGGGCCATGGCAGCATGTCCGCCCTGGGAATATCCCGTTATAAACAATTGGTTGTTTACATAAACATTGCCAAGTTGGGCGATAAACTGGGCGCTGGCATGCAGCATGTCGATGGCTGCAGAGGCTTCGGATGCGGCATGCACATAGGGGTGGAAGCCGCGGGAGCTTCCCAGGCCCAAGTAATCGGGCATCACCGTAAAATAGCCCATGCCGGCAAACAATCCGCCCAGCGTACCCTCGCCGTTGCTGGCTGTATTTGATGGCACATCGGTTTTGGCGCTGGAGGTGCCGTGCTGATACACCAAACGGGGAAACATTCGGGTCGGGTCGGATGGAACCCCGATCAGTCCCGAAGCCGTGTCGAGCACCCCGTTGATGTCGGTTGTGGTGTACGTGATTTTGTACAGTTTTACGTTGTATTGTATAAAAGGAACGCCAAACTGCGTGTTGAGTTGGGCTTTGGTTTTGCTCAAAACGAGGGTGCTGGAAATGAGATTTTGGGAAAACAACTGTCCGCCTAAAAGCAGCAACAGAATCGACAGGGCATTTTTCATAGACATTTAATTTATTTAAATTCAAATCCTTTTGTGGATCGGGATAAAGGTTCAGGACAACATGCGGATCAGCCAGTTTTTATCTGTCAGCAGGGGTTGTTGCAGTACGGTTTCGCGCAGTGCGGCGTATTGTTTGGGTTTCATGCGCAGCATTTGACGCACCATCTGGATGAAATTGAGGTAAGTAAGGCGCAATTCTTCCGAGATGACCTTGTTGCGTTGCAGAAAGGTTTTGAAGGCATGGAGCAGGCTTTCGAGGGCGTCGCTGGCTTCGGTTTCGTAATAAATTTTGACGAGCAGCACTTTTGCGCCCAAGTTATAATGAATATCGGAAAAATCAACTTTGTTTAAAAAAGTCAGGGCTTCATCGAGTCTGCCAGTGTAGTAATATAATTCGGCCAGGTTGTAAAAAAAGGCGTCGTCGCGAAAGGCGTCCTCTAGCAAATGGGTATTTTGCTGGATAAATTGCTCGGTCCAGTCGAATTTTTTGAGCCTTAATGCCAGTTTTATCATGTTTTTGTAGTGCCAGGGCGACAATTTGTCGTTTTGGAGCAAAATGCCCGAGTCTACGCCACGGATGTAAAGTTGCAGGGCTTCCTCCACAAATGCTTCCCGCAGTTTCAGGATCTGGAAATTGCAATAATTAATGGCATACTGGTACAATTCGGCCAGTTCCTGTTGGGAGAACTGTTTGGCGCGGGATTCGAGCAGGCTTTTCAGGGCTTCAAAACTGGGGTGAGCCTGGTCGTCGCGCAGGAGTTGAAACACATAAAAATAGGCATGTACTGCGGGAGCGTCTTCCGGGAGGGGATGGTTTTGCAGGAAACGGTACACTTCTTCTACCAGTTGCAGGTTGTACTGGGTGGCGAGCACCACCTGGCTGGTGAGCATGTGGCAGGTGCAGCGCAGTTTTTCGGCCAGGTAAAAATAGTCGAGGTGGTCGGCGACCGCCTGCACCGGTGCGTTGAAGACCCGTGCGGCCGATTGTGCGCGCCGGTTGGCTTCCATGTTTTCAATCCAATACCGGTTGTAATGGTGGCGCGCGTCGCGCAAGGGGCTGTTGTCCAATTGTTTGTGCGTTTTATCGTACAAAAGCCGGTAGTGTTTCTCCAAGTTGCGGTCGAGCAAACCCTGCAGGGTAAGTTGAGCCTGCAAGAGGGGTTGCTGTTCCAACTGTTGCAATGCCAGAAATTGATGACCCAGTTTCAGCAGGAAGGACATGGTGTGGTTGAGGAGGGCATCGTCGGGCGCTTCGCCCGGAAAAACCGCTTCAAACAGGGTTTCGCGGGAAATGTCCTCAAATTGCGGTGCTTTTTGGTGCAAAAAAACGCACATCTGCACCAGGGCTGCATTCCGGTTGAAAAAGGGAGATTCCACCATTTCCAGGAAGGATTTCCATTCGCGGGTGTTGAGACTGCGCAAAAATTCCAGTAATTTACTTCGTGTCATTTGCGGGTGTACTTTGCTAAATGCCGACAAATATACCGCTGTTTCAGGTTTGGATGCTGGAAAATTAAAATTGATTTTTTGATTTTTTAAAAAATTAAGATTTAATAAATAATTGATAATCAAATATTTGATTTAAATTTTTAGAATAAAAAACAAAAGTTTATTTTGATTTTTTCCTGAAAATGTATTTGTATGAGCCCCAACCGCCCTGCACTTTTGTATCGTCCTATTTGCAAAGAAATTGATCATGCGTTACACTTGTTTACATTTTCTGACATTTGGCTGTTTGTTGTTGGCACAATGCCTGCCTGCACAATTTATATCGGTATATCCGGGTGACATCACCAACAATGGTCGGGTAAACAACGTAGATTTTTTATATATGGGTTTGGCCTATAATTATGCAGGCCCGGCTCGCGATTCGGCTATAGGCAATCCGCAGGCGTTTTTACCCCAACCAGCCCAGCCCTGGTCGTACATTATGCCCAATGGCGTCAACATGGCGCATGCCGATTGCAACGGCGACGGATTGGTCAATTTTTCGTATGATGCGTTTCCTTTGTATGTAAATTATGGCAGCAAACGCAATGACATACTGGTAACAGAGGATGTGTTTACCCGTGGCATGGCAGGTTTAGATCCTCAATTGCGATTTGTTGATGCCAATATACCCAACAATTTGCACCAGGGCTCGTCTTTTAGCCTTCCAATTGAATTAGGTACTGCATCAATTCCTGCCGAGAATGTATATGGTTTGGCATTTTCTGTTTTTTTTGATTCGGCCTTTGTGAATGCATCCAATGCCAACTTCGATTTTAATCAGAATTCCTGGGCTAATCCCGACAACGACCGGGTGTTTCTTCATCGCAAAGTGAGTGATTATCGCGTGGATGTGGCCTGGACCCGTACCGATCACAACATGCGCAACGGGTTTGGACAAATTGGTCGGGCGGATTTTATCATCATCATCGATGTGATTGGTTTTCAAGAGTTTAAAATAAAAATAGATTCCATTAAAATGATCGACAAGTTCGGCAATGAAATGCCAGTGGTTGGAGATACGGTGTCTATTAACATTGGTCCGGCATATTTAACTTCCGATTTGGAGCCTGGAACAACTGCTCAGGTACAAATACAACCCAACCCGGCTTCTGAATACGTGTGGGTGAGCGCCGGTTCCCAGCCCCTTGAAACCCTGGTTTTGTGGGATGCAATGGGTCGTGCAGTGGCACAATGGAGCCCCAATGCCTCTGAATTCCAGCTCCAACTGCCCAAATTACCGGAAGGCTTGTATTGGCTTGAAAGCCGGACAAAGCACCAGCGATCGTTTCACAAATTACGCATTAAACCCTAGCAAACCCATGAAATGAATGCGTTTTGCCAATGTGACCATTGCTTTATGCCGTACAAGGTTCTTTGTTTTGCGTAAGTAGCGTCAAAACGTGTACAGAAAACGCTTGTTTTGGCTAAGAATGCGTGGTTATGTTTCCAAAATATACCCTGATTTTCAAAATTTTGTGAATAAATCAGGATTGATTACGCTGATCTATAAAGATTTTAAAAGATCGTTTTGTGCAAAAAAAGGCTTCTTGAAGCATATAATTTTAAATAATCCCCAATCCGCTGTGAAAACAAAAACACTCGAGTGCATTTCAACATTCAAACATTAAAAATTAAGCAAAAACATGAAAAAGTTTTCATTTATCTGGATTTTCCTGCTGTATATCGGAGCGCTGGATGCTCAGGTGACAGTAAGTGGAAAGGTTACCCAAATTTCCGATGGCGCGCCGGTTGCCAATTGGGTGGTACAAGCATTTGCCGAAGACTCCTTACTGGCATCTTACGGAGAAGCAAGCACCGATCAAAATGGGAATTACAGCATTTCCTTGTCGGGAAACGACAATGTGCCGCTCAAAGTCTTCACGTTCAAAGCATGCAACAATCCCAACACCGGAGATTATGAGGTGCGCTTGGTGCAGGCCGTAAACGGTGTGGCCACTGCTGATTTCCAAATTTGCAATTTTGACCAACCCGACTGTTTTGCCTACTTTAGTTATTACATGATTTCCGGGCTGGATGTCCAGTTTTTTAGTGATTACTACAGTTTTACCGACAGTTTGGCGCCCGTTTCGTACCAGTGGGATTTTGGCGATGGAAAATTCAGCACGGAGGAAAATCCGGTGCATACCTATGCCGCCAGTGGTGTTTACAATGTAAGCCTGACGGTGGTTGGCGCCGGCGGATGTGTCGCTACGCTTACCTCCCAGGCATTTATTACGGCGGTTCCTACTTGTTGGGCCTATATAGACATCGATTTGGGTCAGGATAGTCTGCAGTTTGTCTTTTCAGCGCCTTATGCCGACATTGACAGCAGCAACAATGCCATTAGTTATGCCTGGGATTTCGGCGACGGGAGTACCAGTACCGAGGCTCAACCCACGCATACATTTGCCCAGGAGGGTTTCTATGTGGTAAGTGTGGTGGTAAGCGGCGAAAATGGCTGTACCGCAACTGCCCAATTTCCTTTCTCTACCGATTACCAACCGGCGCCCGATTGTTATGCCTACCTGAAGTCGTGGCAACAAGACAGCACTACTTTCCAATTTTTTGCCTACGGCTACAATGTACATTTTCCTTACAACGACTCCACGGCCATATTGAGTTACCATTGGGAATTTGGCGACAGCACCAGCAGCGATGTGGCCAATCCCATCCACCAGTATGCGGCTCAGGGCATATACAATGTATGCCTAACCATTGTGAGCGCAGACAGTTGTGTTGCCGAAACCTGTTCCGTGGTATTTGCCTATAATTGCCCAATCGATACCTTCTATTACGGTTGTCAGGCGATGTTTGGTGCATTCCCTTATTACGGAAACGATTCTATTTTTGTAATTGATCCTACGTTGGGGTACGATCCGCTCACATTTGCCTTTTATGATTATTCCTTTGGCGGCGTAACATCCTGGAATTGGGATTTTGGCGATGGCAGCACCAGTCAGGAACAGAATCCGGTACACACCTACGCCCAGGAAGGTACCTACACCGTTACCCTGCACATTGAAACGATAGACGGTTGCGAAAGCACTGCCAGCTACCTGGTATATGCAGGTACGAACGCTCCCTGGGATCCAGAATGGGGTTGCCAAGCCTTGTTTATCCCATTGCCCGACAGTTTGGGTGGCAACGGTTTCCAGTTTTTCGATCTTTCATTTGCGCCCAATCCGATTACCTATTGGGCCTGGGATTTCGGCGACGGAACGAGCAGCAACGAACAAAACCCATTCCATGCATATAACCAGGAAGGCACATACACGGTAACACTGAAAATTGCAAGCGATTCGTGCACCAGCATAATTTCCCTCGAACTGGATACCAAAGCGCCCTGGAATTTCAACAACAAGCCGGTGGCACTCGGATTGGGCGCCCAGGTTACCGCTACGAATACCCCGCAGGCATTTTTAAGTGACCTGAAATTGTTCCCGAATCCCGTAGCCCAACAAATGCAATTGGCGTTTAAGGCCGAAGAGGCTGCTGATTATACCCTTCGGATTTACAATGCTACCGGACAATTGGTTCAAAATCAGCAATATACACTGCAAGCGGGTCCGAATGTATTGCGTTGTGAAACCGGCAAATTAGCGCCAGGCATGTATATGGCTACATTGCGTACCGCAAATAAAGAACAAAGCGTGCGTTTTGTGAAACAGTAAAGCTTCTCTGGCTTCATGGATTACACACCCGGGGGCGCCCTGCCGTACAGACGGTGGGGTTGCCCTTTTGTTTATTCCTCCCTGATCAACGCGTACAAAACCGCATCAATGTATTGACCCTTTTTTAAAAAGCATTTGCGCAAAAAACCTTCCCTCGAATATCCTGCCTTTTCCAATACCCTGCCAGAAGCGGGATTGTGCGCAAATACGTGCGCCTCTATGCGTACGAGAGGGCGTGTGGCAAAAATATGCTTGCTTAAGGTACGCACTGCGGCGGTTGCAATTCCTTGATTTCGAAAGGGTTCTGCAAGCCAATAGCCAATTTCGTCCAGATGGCCCTCCATTCCGTTTTTCACCATGGCGCCTATGCCGCCAATCAGACCTGTTCCCTCGTAATCAATTGCCCAATTGACCGTTTGTCCGTACAAAACGGCATTTTGCACCGTTTTTTCGATCCATTGCTCGGCATCAGCCTGGGTGTAAGGATTCGGAATATGCAAGGTGTTGTTGTAAATCAAATCCTCATTGAGGTATAAGCGCATGTTGGGGATGTCGGCGCTTTCAAAGGGGCGAAGCCGGATACCGGCAGAAACAGCTAAGGCGTTGTGCATGAAATGTAATTTTGCTTGTTAAATTCAACGTCCTAGATTCCAAATAAAGTTCCGATTTTATTGAAAAAAAGAATTTTTAGATTTTTAATCGCAAAATGCTGTGTCCTTTCGTTTATTTGTTCAAAAATACACCATGCGCTGCATTTTCCTGCTTGCTTGCTTCTTCCAGCTTGTTGATTTATTTTCCCAGAAAACACTGGTTCCTGGGCCCCATGTGATTCAGAAAAAATGGTTAAAATCGCAAGATTATGCCATGAAATGGTATGTGGTGCGCGATTCGGCCCGGTTTGAAATCGGTGAAGTACATACCCAGATCGCGGTAGATGAGCGGCAGGTGTGCATGGTAACAAACGTACTTTTACACAGCAATCGCACTCCTTGGATTGATAGTTCGCTGGCCCAAACGCTTACACTTGCCCCTATTTTTCATCGCTCTTCCAATGCCCAGCGCGATATAGAACTGCATTATGGAAAGGAGATTACCGGTTATTATCTGGATAAATCCCAAAAAAAGAAAACCCTTGTGCAAGATACCGTCAACACCGGATTTTTCGACAGCAACCTGTATCCCGTGCTCATTGGATGGCTTCGGCTCAGGAAAAATGATCAAAAAAAGATTGCAATTTATGATTACAATCCATCTGCTACATCTGGCTTGACAGAAGTGTGGATTCAATCGGTAAAAAAAGGGGTGGTTCAAACCCAGAAATCGGGCAAACGGAAGGTTTGGGTGGTTCAGGTATCCGATTCCCTGGGTACCCAGGCCAATGGCTCGAGTTTTTATTTTTTTGATAAAAAGACCCGACAACTTTGGCGGCAAGAAATTCAACTCGGCGACCGCATCATGCATATGGAACGTGTTGAATGATGCGGTCGGCCCGTCGAATCAGCTGGTTATACTTTACGCCGCCAGATTTTGTGCATAACGATCTTTATAAATCATTATAAATCAGTGAAATACATCCTGATTTATCCACAAAATCCGGCGAATCCTGGTATGTTTAGGGGATGAGTTGTATGCGTACTTCCTGAAACCTTTTGTTGTTCTGTTTCAAGTGCAAAAAATAAACGCCCGGTATTTGAATGTTGGTTTGAATGTCCAACTGGCCTGCTTGATTGGGAAGCGCCCACTGCTGAAACACCCTTTGCCCCAAAGCATTCCATAATTGCACCTCCACCAAGCCCGAATCTTCAAAATAATCCGATTGAATCACAAAATGGCCCGTATTGGGGTTGGGGTAAACTTGAATGGGGCTTAAATTGTGCGGGTTATGCGTGGCTACTGTGATGATTACCAGGATTTCGGTAAAGGTAAATCCGCAATCATTGATGGCCGTGAGCCGAACCAGGAAGTTTCCGGATTTTGTAAATACATGAACCGGATTTTTCTCCGTAGAAATGGCGCCATCACCAAAATTCCAGTTGTACGACGAGGCATTTTGGGTGTTGTTGTTGAAATGGACCGTGAAAATGGAATCAATTTGAAAGGTAAAATTGGTAATGGGTCGGCCCTTTACCTCAAAAAGATTGTTTTTTTGAATGGTATCTTTACCTACTCCGTTGCTTGCTATGAGGCTTGCTCCATATATGCCGCCCAGTTCGTACACCACCGTCGGGTTCTGCTGGGTAGAAGTAGAAGGGTTTCCACCTGGAAAACTCCAATTGAATTCAGTTGTATTGGCCGAACAATTGGACGAATATTGTACCGTATAAGGGGCGCAATTGGTGCCTGGGGGAGTAAAATTGAAGTCGGCTGTGGGCGGGAATGTAATTTTTATCTTTGTTTCATACATAGAACTACCGCAATCGTTGGAAGCGATCAGCGTTACGGTGAAGGTTGCTTCGGCCGCGTAGGTATGCACGGGGTTGGCGAGGTTTGAGGTGGTTCCATCTCCAAAATACCAGGTATAGGCGCCACCGCCGATGGTGGCATTGAAGAAGCTCACCGTTTGTCCCTCTATTAGGGTATTAAAATAGGTTGCAGGCACACCACTTACGGTTATGATTCCATTTTGCGTACTGGTATTCTGACCAACACCATTGGAAGCGGTTAGGCTGGCTGAAAAGGAACCTGGGTTATTGTACACGACTACCGGATTAGCCGATGTGGAAGTTAAGGGGTTCCCCCCGGGAAATGACCAGTTCAGGTTTTGGGTATTGTTGGAGCTGGTGGAATTAAATTGTACCGTTAGCGGTGCGCAGCCACTGGCAACCGTGTAGGTAAAACTGGCGGTGGGGTTGGTGGCCACGGTAACTTCTTTGGTAATTTTAGTCGTTCCACAGTTATTTGTAAGGGTAAGTTGTACGGCATATACGCCATCTTCAGAGAAGGTATGCACGGGATTTGCCTGATTGGAGTTGGTTCCATCTCCAAAATCCCAGGAGATGGTGCTGCCTGCCGATGTTGTACTGGTGAATATTCCGATTTTTCCGAGGATTTGCGTGGTAAAGTTGCCGCTTGGCTTTGTCAGTACGGTCAAAATATTTAGTTGTGCCACCGAGTCGCGCCCGCCTGCATTGCTTGCCACCAGGCTGGCATTAAAGACACCGCCATTTGGGTAAACAACTGTTGGGTTAGGCAAGGTAGAGCTGGCGGGTACGCCTCCGGGGAAATACCATCGGTACTGTTCAATATTGTCGTCGGAGTTTACGGCTGTGTATTGCACGCTCATGGGGGCACACCCCGAGCTGGCCGAAACATTAAAATCGGCCTTGGGAGCACTGATGTCCGGCTTGTTGCAATTGTTGTCCAGCAAAGCCTGGTATTTTGGTGCGGTTTGCAGGTATGGTTGTGCGACATCAATGTCGGGCATAACGCCCCAGGATCCATAAACGCTTTCTTGTTGGGATGCGAAACTGAAATTTCCGGCCAGCCGGCATCCCCAATTCCGGATGCTGTCGAGTACTTCGTTGTACAATTGGTAAATATCGGGGCTTTTTTGGGCGTCCCACATGGCTTGTTGGTAATCGTAGGGAATCCCGAATACATTTCCGACGAAATGCTGGCCGCCTTCATAGGCCACGATTTCCTTTCCAAACAGGTGAATTTGGTTGTAGTCCTGTTTGAAGCCCTGAATGTTTTGTTTCCAGTTGTTGCGTGCGTTTTGAACCACTTGTTGGGGTGTGGAGCCTGCGTTGAGCACCGGGTTGCCGGCGTTGCTGTGGTCGAGGCCCATGTAGTAAGTTACAGCGCCCAGATCCCAGTCGTTTTGATCGAGTTGGGCCAAAATTTGTTCATTGAGGCCATTGTACAAGGTTTGCAGCCCCAAAACGCGTTTTACCCTTGCTTTAGAGGCGCCAAACACGTTGTGCCAGATTTGGAAGCTGGTTTTGGCCTTTTCTGCGTATGCGCGCGGGTAGTTCAGATTATTGGGCCGGTTTTGGTCGTTGTAATGGGCTTGTTGGAAAATCCAGTTCCATACTTCATTGCTGTATTCCAGGTAAACCTTGAGTTTGGGGTTTAGCCTGGTTTTAAAAAGTTGGGCCATTTGCTGGATGTAATTCGCATCTGCGGCGTGTGGAATGCAAATCCAGACATCTTTTTGGGTTTTATTGGCCAAATCGATCATGGTTTCGTAGGGTACGCCACTGGGTGTTGCCCAGGTGAAATAGCTGCTTGGGGTTCGGTCAGACCACTGCACATTCGGGTTGTTGTTGGTTGCGCCCCAATCCATAAACCGCAGCATGTGGAAGGGCGCTATTTTATCGAGGAAGCCTGGGTAAAAAGGTTCCGCCACGAGGTCGGCGTGTTCGTCTTCCAGTCGGAGCAGGCGCAGGTTTCGCAAATAATTCCCACTTTGCGAGGCGCTCCAGTTCATCCAGATGTTATCGGGTCCGTTTACTTTAAACTGAATGCGTCCTGGCGTGGCATTTACATTGCTTACGCTACCTGAAACGGTAATCTGACCGAGTCCATCATAAAGCAGCACATAATCATGGCCAGGCGGCAGGTTGGCTCCATTGGAAGACAGCACAAAACGCAGCAGGGTGTTGCCGGCTGTGGTGTTTTGAGGCAAAAACAGGGGATAACCATTGGAATCCACCTTAATTTCATCGAGGAGGCTGTCTATCGACCAGCAGTTGCAGCTGCTGGTATATGGAATTGGTTGCCAGCGCACATGTTTCATCAGGTTGCGCATAGGGCGCAAGGGGCTCCAGTCGGCAAAACCATCGAGGTTGGTACCGATGCGCATGTTGCAAATATCGGCCTGGTACCCCGGGCAGCTCGTGCTGTCGCGCTGAAGATGCAGGGTATAGGCATCGGAACAACCATTGGGTCCGCTGGCGGTGAAGGTGTAGGCGCCAGGCGCCAGGTTGTTGAAGGTATTGTTGTTGTTGGGTGAAAGCGCTTGTCCGGCCGGATTTTTCAAGGTAAATGCCACATTGTTGTTCACATGCACGGCAAGCATTCCGTCATTGGTGGTGCATGCAGGCATTTTTTGCACGGTGAAAGTGCTTTGGCAGGGAAAGCTGCCATTGGCATTTTTTATGGTAATTGTTTGATATTGTGTATGTTGCAGTGCAAGGTTGTCGGTCACGGTGAGTGAGGCGGTAATTTGACCGATGTTGGTATAGGTATGTTGTGCATTTTGGCTAAATGCCGGGGCGCTACCGTCGCCAAAATCCCAGCGGTATTTCAGGCTGGCGCCTTCAGGGTCGGTGGATGCGGCGCCTGAAAAATTGACCAACAAGGGCGAATTTCCCGAAATCGGGCTGGCATTTACCACGGCTTGCGGAGGGAGATTCACCAATACGTTGTTGTCGGGGCTCACGCATCGGTAAGAGGAACTGAGTCGTATTTCATCCAGGTATCCGCTGTTGGCGTCGTTTCCGAGGTAGACGCTGAGGGATTTTAAAGCAAAACTGGTGGCAAAATAATCCAGGAAAGTGGCAGTTGGAGGTATATCTGTTCCGATGGTAGTTGGATTGATCCAGCAATCGATCTCAGTGTTCAGGGATGAGAACCGGATTCCCACAACGACAAAAATGCTGCTATTGGGTTCTACGATTTTGGATGTTACGTAAGTCGTTCCGTTTACCTGCACCGACCAGTATTTTTTGCCATTATTTTCGGAGGCTGCGCCAAAGTACCCAAAGGCGATTTTGGGTTTGTTGTTGCCAAAATACCAGCTTGTGTTGTCTCCATGCAGACCCAGGAAGACCGGTTCATCGTTGAATTCAGTTTTGCGCAGGATGGCGCTGATGTACAAACTGCCATTTTGAGCGCTGCCGATGCCTTCCCCTCCGGCGCCGATAAGGCTCGAAAAAGGTCCGTTTTCGGATGTGTTTAATTTTCTTCCGATGGTGAGGTAGGCAGATCCTCCCGAGAGCAAATTGCCCGTTTTTTGTAAAGTATTGTAATTCAGGGCAGCGAGGTTGGCGCTGCACTGGATGCCAGGGATGGCAATGTTCCCATTTTGTACTTCCCAGGCAGATGCCCAACCTGTTCCGCCACTGGAATTGTGTAGCGGTGCATTGTTGGGGTAATCAAAGCCATCATAAGCCAAATAGGTGCATGGTTGAGCGTGTGTGTAAAAAGCGGCCAGAACTGCCGTGGAGCATAATAAAGCAATTTTCATGGTACTTTTGTAGGATGAGCGTGTAATGATTCGATTATATTTTCAGGAAACCCGATTCCTGAATGATTCTTTTGAATTGCCTGATCCGAAGCATGATTTTCGGCGAAAACAAGTGCTTGAAAAAAGCTTTCGTTCTGCCTTCACAGCGGTATATTAGAGCCTATTAAAA
>JAGWYI010000536.1 GCA_018969455.1 Bacteroidota bacterium
GTGCCCCGGCAACGCTAACATTTCCTTTGACCAATTATTTAACAAATCCACCAGGAACTACTTATACATTTTACAGGAACACAACAATTGTGGCAACTTATGACCAAACCAATGTCCCGGCAAATTTTGACTACACATTTTTTAACTCATCTTGTGGTGAGACCTCGTTTGTAGGTTCCCCTAATTCATTTTCTATACGTGTAGTTGCAGCAAATCCATGTGATACCTCTGACGCAACAGTAAACCCAATTCGATTAAGTTCTAAGCCCAAAGTTGACTTTTCAATAACTCCGCCGCCGCATTATTGTCCGAATGAAGAATTTATCTTTAAAAATACGTCAACTGATATTCATGAAAATATTTCTGGCCAATGTAAAGATTCATTGGGTGCAAATTGGTCGATTAAACCTGGTACTCTAAATGTAAACTATTCTGTCACTGGTTCTACTTCATTGTTCGGTAGTCAAACGCTTAGTGTGAAATTCCTAACTCCTGGAACTTATACTATAGGTATGAATCTTACACCCAAACCCGTTTGCGGTTCCGACACCGTCACCAAAACCATCACCATACTCGAGCCCCCAAGAGCAGTTGTCACAGCTTCCATGAGCAACCAAAATGGCTGCGCGCCCCTTACCGTCAATTTCAACAACCAATCTACCGGTTACCAGCTGAGTTACAACTGGACGATCACCCCGGCTACCGGGTGGCAATACATCAGCGGCGATATGAACAGCAAAGAACCGGTGATTCAGTTTAATACGGCCGGCAATTATACCATTAAAATGAAGGTGAGCAATGTGTGTGACATGGACATGTGGAGCACCACGGTTACCGTAAAAGTAAAACCCTCCATCACCTTGCCCGCCTTAGGCCCCTTCTGCCAAACTGCGAGCCTGTGCTTCAATGCATCCGACACCAAGTATGATGCGGGCTTTGGTACTATTTCAGCATATAGTTGGTCCTTTCCCGGCGCTTCTCCGGCCAGTTCCAATGCCGCTTTGCCCTGCAACATTAATTACAGTGTTTCGGCCGCCACCACTTTTACCTACACCGTAAGCGCAACCAATGAATGCGGCACATCCACTACCTCCGGTACCTTTGAAATCCAGGTCCCCCCTGCATTAACCCTGCCTCCTTCGCAAAGTGTTTGCATCAATCAATCACCCATTCAATTAAACGCCTTGCCGCAAAACGGTATCTGGATGGGCCCGGGCGTAAATGCAAGCGGCTTGTTTGATCCGGCATCTGCTGGCGGCCCTGGAGTGAAAACGCTCACTTACAAATACGGCAGTGGTGTGTGCCAGGCATCTGCAACCACGCAAATCACGGTATTGAGCCTTCCGGTAGTGGAAGCTGGACCTGATCTCACATCCTGCATCAACCAAACCAGCATCCCTTTAAGCGGAAATTCTCCTGCAAACGGAACCTGGACATCCAGCGGATCTGGCGTGATCGTCGGTAACAATTTTAACCCTTCCGCATCCGGTGTAAATACCTACACCTTAACCTATCAGGTCAAGGACGCAAACGGCTGTATAAACTCGGATGCCCGAAAAATTACAGTAAATGCGCTACCCACCGTCACGACCACCGATCTAAGTTATTGTAATTCCCCAGGACTTGTGCCCCTTCCAACTGCTAATCCGGTTGGTGGTAGCTGGATGGGTGCCGGTGTTTCTGGAAGCCAGTTTGATCCGGTGGCAGCAGGTTTGGGAACGCATCCCTTAACCTACACTTATACCGACCCGGTTACGGGTTGCAGTAATACCGCTGTCAGCAATGTGACGGTTTCAAATCCGACTACCATTTTTGCCGGAAATGATACCACCGTTTGCCTGAATGCAGGAATCATCCACCTCGGAATGGGCGTTTCGCCTGCAGGCGGAAATTGGACCAGCTCCGTCGGCGGCTTGACGGGATCGGATTTCGACCCTAATGCTACAGGAAGCGGCGTTTTTAACCTGAAATATACTTTTGGAACCGGCAATTGCATGGTCATGGATACCAGGGTTATTACGGTTTTACCGCTACCTATTGTAAATGCCGGAACAAATAAATCCGTTTGTGTCGATCAAACCAGTCTTATGCTGAACCCAACTCCCGCCGGGGGAAGCTGGATGGGCAGCACGGCTATCACTGGCAATGATTTCAATCCTTCCCAAGCCGGAGCCGGGCAGTTTACCCTTACCTATACGTATACTGACATCAAGGGCTGCAAAAATTCCGACGACCTGAATATTCAGGTATTTAGTCTGCCATCCGTAGTAGCCCATGACACCACTTACTGCAACACGCCCGGTCTCGTTTCGCTCCCGTACACAAATCCAATGGGCGGAACATGGACTGGTCCGGGCATTAGCAACAACCAGTTCAATCCGATTGCAGCAGGTGGTCCCAATACCTATACTGCTGTATATACCTATACGAATTCCAACAATTGCAGCAACCAGGATACTGCCAAAATTATTGTTATTAGTCCTACTTCTGTTGACGCGGGTCCCGATGCTGCCTATTGCGAAAGTGAGACTGCAGTGAACCTGGGCGCCGATTCCACTCCAGGCGGTGGTACCTGGATAAGCACTGGACTAGGACTCACCGGTGATATTTTTAACCCGAAAACTGCCGGTCCGGGTACATATACCCTTACTTACAGCGTGGGAACGGGTAATTGCGAAGTAAAAGATACCCGAATCATTACTGTATATGCGCTTCCAATTGTTCAGGCCGGGCCTGACTTAAATGCCTGCATAGATGCTATGCCAATTGCGCTGAATGCCACACCCGCTGGCGGAAGCTGGAGCGGAAGTGCTGGCTTGAGCGGCAACAGCTTTGCGCCCAAGCAGGTCACTGCAAATACATACAAACTGGTGTATTCCTACACTGACATACACGGTTGTATCAACCAGGATGATATAAATTTTACCGTAAATCCCTTGCCTGAAGTGAAATCTGGCGACACCACCTATTGCAATACGCCAGGTGCTGTCACCCTTCCAAATGCATCCCCAATGGGAGGGGCATGGATGGGACCTGGCATCAGCAACAATCTTTTCAATCCAGTTACAGCCGGTGGCGTCAATACCTATACAGCCATATATACATTT
>JAGWYI010000537.1 GCA_018969455.1 Bacteroidota bacterium
TCCATGATAAAGCCTGCCTGTTCCAGGGAGAATTGGCGCACCAGAAAACGGAATGGCTTCTTTGCCGTGGTATCGGGCACAATAGATTCTGTTTTATCTGGTTCGGGTGTATTGCTTGATGGCGCAGGATAGTCCTTGAAATCAAAAACAAATCCACGCAAGTCGACACTTCGTATATCGGCTATCCGCTCACCCGTATCCAGTTTATTGATCTTGAGGTTCCCAAAAGGCACTTTAAAAACCATTTTTTGCCCATTTCCCCGATCGTCGCTGGTGAATACTACATCTCGAAGGGAAAAATTCTGGATTTTGAGTAGAAATGGTTTTGACGGTTTCTCGGGTTGTGTGCTGGGCGGACTGCTGAAATAATCGATTAAAAACTGGGCGTTGTTGTTGGCATCCCCGGCTTCGCGTTGGAGGCAAATGCGGGCATTCGTGAGGCTGATTTCATTAAACTCTAATTTATTCCAGATCAGGGAAAAGATGTTGGAGTTCAGGCCGGCGCTGAACTTTTCGGCATAAATGAGGGTATCACCTTGAAGATCTTGAATATACAAGCCTTCCAACACGACATTGTCGAAAAATTCAATGTTGATGTGGTTGATTTCAACCCGGGTATGAAGTTCTTTCGAGAGGTACGCAGTGGTTTTGCCAATCAGCCAGTTTTGTACTGCATTGGATTGCAAAATAAAATACAGTACCACGAGCAGGAACACCAGCGCGAAGCCCACATTTTCAACCTTGCGCCACATCCGACGCGCACGCGACCAGTTGGCCTTAGGAGGCGTATCTGGATTCATATATAAAGCTATCTACTATTGGAGCCGAAAGGTAGACGCTCCCAACAAACCTTTGTCACAATAAATGGCTGCTACATAGCTTCCGGCCACAAGTCTTTCATCCAGTTTGTAACTAAACGATTGGCGTTGTGTTGTTTCCAAAACAACCTGTTTAACCAACTGTGCCTGAATTTCTACCGGGCCGGTAGGCGCTGCGATGGTGGCTTTGGTTGGATTGGTGCTCGGAATGGGATTGCCTTTGTCGTTGCTGATTACAAGGTACAGTTTTTGAGGTCCCTGAAACGGTTCCGGAACATCTGCAAGGTCGAAACTGACGAAAATTTCGCGCACTTTTTTAGCCCGAGTGGTCAATTTGTCGCCTCGACGTTCCATTTCTACCCGAAAAGAAGTTGCCCGGAAATTGGCAGACTGCGTTTTTCGGATTTGTTCTTCCAATTGTTTGGCCATCCCTTCCATTTTGTCGTTTAGTTGGGTGTTCTGGCCTTTCAAATCGGTATTTTCGGTGGTTAAACGCGCGTTTTCATCTTTCAATTGCGCATTCTCGGTTTGCAAGGTCGAAATGATGGTTTCGAGTTCAATTTTGGTTTTTTGCAGACTGGCTACCTGCTCCCGTAAGGTTTGTAAATCCTTTGCATTGGCCGATTTTATTTGGTTTATTACGATTTCCTTTTGCGCTACCAATGCGGCAGAACTGGAAACTTTTCCCTGCAGGTTTTCATTTTCTGTCCGTAAAGAAGAATACGCATTGCTAAGGCTGTCGAGAGAGGCCTCTATTTGGTGCTTTTCAGCCAAAAGGGCCGTTTTTTCTTTTTCTCCCTGCTCGCTCTGCTCCAGGTACATTTTCGATTTTTCCCAGAAAAAAAAGCCGAATCCGGCAGCGATCGCAAGCATAATGGTAACAATGATGCCATAGATCCGGGAGTTTTGATTATCATTCATTGGAAAAAAGTATATGTGATTGAAAAGTAAGATTCCACGCCAAAAACGGAAAACGACAAAGAACCTGTTTAGGTATGCAGGTTTTGCAGTTTTGCAACGATTTGTAAAATTAGTGCAAAGCTATCTTAACAAAGTCACATCCCCAACTAATTTTTCGGGAGAGCTGCCACAAACAATCTCGATGATGTAAATGTACACGTCTGGCGGCGCCGCTTCTCCCCGAATGGTGCCATCCCATGCCAACTTATTTCGACTTTCATACACTTTTTCACCCCAACGGTCGTAAATGGTTAAACTGCCAACTACTTCGGCCCCTTCATGGGGAACAACCCGGAATACATCGTTTCTGCCGTCTCCATTGGGTGTAAATGCGTTGGGGATGCGTACATTTTTGGAGCTGCATGGCGGAAACACCAATATACGGTACACTACGGTGTCTATACATTGGTTGCCATCCCCTATGGCAAGCAGGTACTGATAAAAACCGGCCGTATCAAATTGTACAGTTACCGTGGCGCAATTCAGGCAATTAACCGAAGGCTGCCAGGCATAATAGGCGTATCCCGGCGCGCCGGCCAAGGTAATGCTGGTTAATATCTGCCCATAAAGCGTATCGGGGTCAGATACATTTGGCGGATCAAAAGCCTGAACGCTTACACAGTGTGTACTGTCACACCCATTTGCGCCTGTAAATGTTCGGCAAGCATTGCCCCCATCGTTGGTGAATATTTGATCGTATATTTTTAAGGTGTCACCTTTACAGAAACTGCGCGATTCCTGGGTATTTACCGTTGGCAACACCGTTAATTGTTGTAAAATCAAACTATCACACCCGTTGGCTTTTTTTAATTTGACCGAATAAATGCCAGATGTTGCAGTCAATTGACCCAAAATGCTCACCGGTACTCCAGCGCAGGTTTGCAATGAAGGCAAGTTTAAGGTATCGGGTTTCAGCACCTGAATGCTGATAAAGGTGTCGACCACACAAGAGTTGCTGTTTGTCAGGGTAAGTTGGTAAATGGTACTCTGCTGGGGGCTGATCACCTGATTTTGATTTGCCGGGTTCACGATGCCTGGTCCCGACCAAACATAGGTAGCGCCGGGGGGAAAGGCAGTCAGGGAAATCTGATCTCCTTTACAAATCACGGAATTGGGCGCGGAAATGCCGAAATCAAAGCCAAACGTGTACGAAAACTGGTAATTTACGCTGCAATTTCCGTCTGTTTCGCTTAAAAGAAGGGTTTGTGTTGCGCCAGGCTTGAGGTTTTCCGGGAAATAGGTGCTGGAAGCGCAACCCGGGCATTGGATGCTGCCCTGATTGATGGTCCACTGGTATTGAAAACCGGCCATGGGATTTACGCCGGTTA
>JAGWYI010000538.1 GCA_018969455.1 Bacteroidota bacterium
CCGAATCGGAGCGCGCAGGCATCGATTACCGGGCCGATGCAGTATTGGTCAATTTGAAATCGCAGTTGCTCAATTCAAGCCTTTCAGCCGACAGCATGCAGCAAACTTTGCCGGTTTCATTGGCTTCCATGTCGAACAGCCTCTCTATGGATGCTGCCTTGTATGATCAAAATGGCGAATTGCGCTTTACAACCCAATCGGCGCTTGCCGGACTGGGTATTTTACCTGAAAAGATGAACCCGAGCGCGCTCACGGTTTTGCGGAAAAATGCGTATCCAGAATGGGTAGAAGCCGAAAACCTGGCAGGATTTGGCTATTTCACCAAATATATGCCGCTGTTCAATGGTCAGAACAAACTGTTGGGATACCTGGGAATTCCATTTCAATTGGGAGAAGCCAAAGCCGGCTCGGAAGTTTCTGATTTTATTGGAATTCTGGCGAGTTTATATGTGTTTCTCTTGTTAATTGCCTATGTTGTTACCTTGTTTCTGGCACAATCCATCATAAAACCCATTCGACTGATTTCAGATAGAATTAAAAAACTGCGTCTGGAAGATAAAAATGAGACGCTCGATTACCAAGGCGATCCGGATGATGAACTCAGTATACTGATAAACCGGTACAACAACATGGTAGATCAGCTGGAGGAGTCGAAGTTGCAGATGATTCGACTTGAACGAGAGGGCGCGTGGCGCGAAATGGCCCGACAAGTTGCACACGACATCAAGAATCCGCTGACAACCATGAAGTTGTCGATGCAACAGCTCGAGCGGGTATCCTCCGATCCCGAGCAGGCAGCGGCATACCTCCGGAAGGCCATCACACGACTTATCGAGCAAATTGATTCACTTGCACAAATTGCATCCGAATTCTCCATGTTTGCCAACCTCGACATCCGGGAAAAGCACGATATGGTGATCAACGAGGTTGTGGAAAATGTACACGACCTGTTTAGCGAGCAAAAGAATGTAAACCTCGATCTGCAGCTGCCAGATAAACGATTCCACATCCTGGGTGATAAAAATCATTTGATTCGTGTTTTTAACAACCTGGTAATCAATGCCATTCAGGCAATTCCTTCTGACAGGCGCGGGCACATTCGCGTGTCATTGTATCAAAAAGGGCAGGTTGCAGTGGTTCAGATTGGAGATAATGGGGGCGGTATTCCGGAGGAAATACAAAAACGGGTATTTGAGCCGAATTTTACCACCAAAACTTCTGGTAGCGGTTTGGGATTGGCGATTTGCAAAAAAATCATTGAAGCGCATGACGGCGACATTCACTTCAAAACCGTGGAAAATGAGGGTACCGATTTTTTTGTAGAATTGCCTATTTCACTGACACAGGCCCGATAAATGACTTTTTTACCAAAATGTGACGGCAATTCTTCCAATTCTGGTGGAATATTGCTATCTTTGCCAAATGAAAAGCATCCTGGTTGTTGTTTTTTCTTTCCATTTAGCCACAGGCGGGGTTCTGTTTACAGAGCTGGCCAAGGTGCCTTTTTTGGTACAACATTTCCAGGACCATCAGAAACTCAATTCCGGTATCTGTTTCGGCCAATTTTTGTGGATGCATTACATGGTCAACAAGCACCGGCATGACGACAACAACAAGTGCCACTCCCAGTTGCCCCTTTGTTGCCTTCACTACAGCACGGCAGAAACTGTAGTCAGCAATTTGCCTCCTGCTCCGCATCGCCTTGAACTGACGTTCCCCCTTTCACAAGCCCGCTTACGCCCTTGGGCCGATTATCGCTTCCCTTTATTGGAAGGTGCTGCTTTTGGCATTTTTCAGCCTCCAAAGCTCGCTTAATTTCTTTTGCCGGATGAACCAATTCCCGGCTTTCCCTTCTTTTTTATTTTGAATTGAATTTTATTCCGAATGACCAAGGAATAAGGTTTTATCTTTTGTTTCATGATTCAACACATCATTCAGTACGCAGTACGGAATCCGCTGATCGTGCTGTTGGGTACCCTCGGACTTATAGCCTGGGGCCTATATTCCATCTCAAAACTTCCCCTGGATGCCATTCCCGATGTAACCAACAATCAGGTTGTGGTGGCAACCCAGGCGCCCAACCTCTCGGCAGTGGAAATGGAGCAGTATGTCACCTATCCGATCGAAATTGCCATGCGAAACATTCCAGGTCTGGAAGGTTTGCGTTCGGTTTCGCAATTTGGATTGAGCATTATAACCCTCAATTTTAAGGAAAATGTGGATCTCTATTTTGCACGCAGCCAGGTAAATGAGCGCCTTCAAACCGTACGCAACGAGATACCGGCGGGCTTTGGCATTCCAGCCATGAATCCGGTAACAACAGGCCTGGGGGAAATTTATCAATATGTTGTAAAACCGATTGATCCCCAAGACAGCAGTTGGTCGCTCATGAAACTGCGGGGTGTGCAGGATTGGGTGGTAAAAAAACAGTTGTTGGGCGTAGAAGGAGTGGCCGAGATTAGCAGTTTTGGCGGACATTTAAAACAATGGCATGTAAAAGTCATTCCCGAACGCCTACAGAATACGGGTGTAAGTTTGCAGGAAGTGTACCAAGCGGTTGCAAGCGGAAATGAAAACTCGGGAGCTGCCTACATTGAAAAAGACGGGCGCAATTATTTTATTCGGGGCCTTGGCGTTGCAAAAGACAAGTTTGATCTGGAACAAACCCTGGTGAAGGTACAGGCGGGGGTTCCGGTTCTGATTCGGGATATCGCAGAAATAGAGGAGGCATACGCCATTCGGTATGGTGCGCTCACGCAGGGCCAGGGAGAAGCGGTTGGGGGCATCGTACTCATGCTGAAGGGAGCCAATTCCCGGCAGGTGGTTCAAAATGTGAAAAAACGCTTGCTGGAAGTGGAAAAGACACTTCCTCCAGGGCTTAAAATTGAAAGTTTTTTAGATCGTTCTCTGCTCATAAACCGTGCTGTAGAAACCGTAACGCGCAATTTGTTGGAGGGAGGGCTTATTGTGATCTTTGTTTTGGTGTTGTTGTTAGGGCATTTGAGGGCTGGATTGATCGTTGCAAGTGTAATTCCGCTTGCGATGTTGTTTGCAATTGGTTGTATGGTAAGTTTCGGGGTTTCCGGCAACCTGATGTCTTTG
>JAGWYI010000017.1 GCA_018969455.1 Bacteroidota bacterium
TCCGCATTTTTATGAGCAACATATTCTTCGGCGCGCCCAGGCAGAATGGCCCGACCCGGTAAAGCGCACTTTTGCGCATTTGAATTCGGAAATTTATGTTTCCATGCAAGGTCCCAGTGAGTTTGGTATCGCAGGTAAGCTGACGCATTGGGATGTGAGCGATCAATTGCACCAGATAAAAACGCCAACGCTGGTAATCGGGGCTACTTTTGATACCATGGACCCCCATTATATGGAGTGGATGTCGACTCAGTTTCCGAATGGACGATTTTTACTGTGTCCTAAAGGTGCACACATGTGTATGTGGGATGACCAGGCTCATTATTTTCCCGGATTGATTTCTTTTTTAAAGGAGGTAAAATAAAAATCCCGACCGCGGGACAAGGTTCTGCGGTCGGGATGAATATTGTTCAGGTAAAATTAGTTGAGGTTTGGAAATTCGGCTTTGAGTTCGTCGTCGAGTTTGTCGGCCCAATACTCGAAGTCGCTAATAACAGTTGTAAGTTCTTGAAAGTCAATTCCTTGGGTGTCACGTTCGTAGGATGCCCATACTTTAGGCGAATTGGGCACCATGCTGAATTTAATACCCAGTTTGATGTCATTTAATTCGAGTAAACGCCGGTAAAAACCGATCAAATTGGTGGTGGATGGCACATCCATGATGGGAGAGAAAATGCGCAAGAAATCGCGGCGAGAGCCGTTCTCAAAGGATAGGCGCTGAATGAGTACTTCAATTTGAGCAGATCCTTTGCGCCAAAGCCAGGCTTTGGTTTCCTTGTTATACACACTATCGCGGGAAAGCCCCACGGATTCAGCGTAACAATGCACCATTTCAACCACTTTCAGGTAGTGCGCTTCGAAGGTGTCAACGGGAGATGGGTTTTGAGCGTTTTCCATGATAAATCGGAAGCATTAGGTTTAAGAATGAACAGATTGGCGCTTAAGCCGGTAAAAATTACATTCATCTTCAACATGTAAGTCATGTTTGCCAAAAATCGATCTTTTATTCGTCATAATTGGTCCTATTATCCCGAGTACTCGGACCCAAAAGCGTCTGGATTGGCTTAAAAGGTTTCATATTGACGAAAAATATAATTTTTTGGCACTTAAAAGTAAAGATAAATCGGCTTCACAAAAAAACGACAAATTTCGTTCCGGATTTCGGATTTGCACAAAATTAACAAAGCCTTCCTTTTGGAAGGCTTGCAATTGATCTTGTTAAAAACCTGTTAATCGATAAGGGTATTGCTATTATTAACGAGTAGGGAGAATAATTTTGTCGCATCATGAACAAGCGATTTCAAAAATGGATTTTTTACACTTGTCTGCTCGCGTTTGCGTTCGGGAGCAGGAACAAGGCATCTGCATCCTCTGAAGTTGCGCTTGCCCAAACTTGTACGGTTAACTGTGCCGTTGATACCCGAAATTGGCCGGCATCTCAATTGGAATTACCGGTAGACAAAACGACTTTCCCTTTTTCCTGCCTTTGTTTCTCATTTTTTGAAAACGATGAAGGCCCCGATTACGAGCGCATTTCTTGTAAGCGCGGCAAGCAATGTTTCTTTGAGCTGGAACTTTGGATGGAGCAACTGCTTTCCCTGGGTTGCTTTAACAAAAGGGTATATCTCCGGCTAGGTGCGTGGTCAATTTTTGAAGTGCGCAGCGCACTGGCTTTATTTCTTCTGTTGCGCGTCCTGCGCTTGTAATGCCCGGAAAATGAGCGGCATTATTCCCTACATCATGTAACCATCAAATTGAATGCAACAGGTCTGGCAATTCGGTTGCGTGGATACCCCGGGCCCTGGCTAAAGGATGATGCCATCCATTTGTTTTAGTTGCATAGACTCAAGCCTTGGTTCTGTATGTCAAAATCTTTCAGCCTGCTAGAGTTATGCGCATCGGTATGGGCGCCTTATTTGGGAAAAATAGCTGCATCCAGCCCCATTTCGATTGCAGGCTTTTGAGTCTGCAATTGGTTCAATTTCCTGTCAAACAATTAAAAAAAATTATTTATGAACAGATTGTTGCTGCTCATAGGCCTGATGCTTCTATACATAGGCTCAGGCTGTGGCCATGCCTCAGAAAAAGAGGAAAACACGTCGGAGGCCCGATTTCAGGTAACCCGACCGGTAAGAAAAGACACGGTTTTGACGACCGAATATGTTTGCCAGATTCGCTCCATCCGCAACATCGAGTTGCGGGCATTGGAAAAAGGATATCTGGAGCATATTTATGTGGATGAAGGTCAATTTGTGAAAAAAGGCCAAAAAATGTTCCAGATCATGCCCGCCTTGTATCAGGCAGAGCTGCAAAAAGCGCAGGCGGAGGCTCAGGTAGCGGAAATTGAGTACCAAAATACCAAATTGTTGGCGGAAAACAATGTGGTTTCCAAAAACGAGCTGGCTATGGTGAAGGCCAAATATGAAAAGGCCAAATCGGAAATGATGCTGGCGCAGGTACATCTGGGTTTTACGGAAATTAAAGCGCCGTTTGACGGGATCATGGACCGTTTGCATGTGCGCGAGGGCAGTTTGGTAGATGAGGGCGAACTGTGCACATCTTTGTCAGACAACAGCAAGATGTGGGTTTATTTCAATGTACCCGAACCGGAATACCTTAATTATAAACAACACGTAAAACCGGGGGAAAAACAGCAAGTAGAATTGCGCATGGCCAACAATGTCGTTTTTGAATATCCGGGCCTGGTGGAGACCATTGAAGGAGAATTTAACAATGAAACAGGGAACATTGCATTTCGGGCCACTTTCCCCAATCCTAAAGGCCTGTTGCGACACGGTGAAACCGGCAGTGTTTTGATGAACAAACCCATTAAGGGCGCCATATTGATTCCACAAAAAGCGACCTTTGAAATATTGGATAAGCGGTATGTGTATAAAATTGATAAAGAAGGAAATGTGCATTTAACTCCGATTGAAATTACGGCAGAGATGCCCGACATTTTTGTAATAGGCAAGGGGCTTACAGAACAGGACATGATTTTGCTGGATGGTTTGCGGAAGGTAAAAGACGGCGGGAAAATTCAGTACGACTACAAGGATCCGCAGCAGGTGCTTTCTCATTTAAAGGTATTCGCAGAATAAATCCAATCTCTTATGTTTGAACAATTTATCCACAGGCCGGTATTGGCGATTGTGGTTTCGATCCTGATTTTACTGATGGGCGCCCTGGCCATTAATACCCTGCCGACCGCCCAATTCCCCCAAATTGCGCCGCCGCTTGTATTGGTTGAAACCGCTTATCCGGGCGCCAGCGCCGATGTATTGGTGAACTCGGTTTTGATCCCCATGGAGCAAGCCATCAATGGGGTGCCGGGCATGCGTTACATGATTTCGGATGCGACAAGCGCCGGGGAGGCCTCTATCCAGATTGTGTTCAACCTGGATGTTGATCCCAATATTGCCACGGTGAACGTCAAAAACCGAATAGAAACGGTCATGAACCGTTTGCCACCGCTCGTGCAGCGTGAAGGCGTTATCGTGAATTTTCTTCAGCCCAGTATGCTGATGTATGTAAACCTTTTTACCAAAGACACCACGGCCGACGAGAAATTTCTGTACAATTTTGCCAACATCAACATGGTACAGGAGCTTCAGCGGATTAAGGGGATGGGTAAAGTTAAAATTTTGGGCAGTCGGCGTTATTCCATGCGGATCTGGTTGAAACCTGATCGCATGCGCGCATACAACATCGACACAGAAGAGGTGATGGAGGCCCTCAGTGAACAAAGCGTGATCGGCTCGCCGGGCCGCCTGGGTCAGAGTTCGGGCAAGCGATCGGAAGCCCTGGAATATGTTTTGACCTACGTTGGCAGGTATAATACCCCGGAACAGTATCAAAACATCATTGTAAAGGCCAATCCCGATGGAGAGCTTTTGTACCTAAAAGATATTGCTGATGTGGAACTGGGAAGTGAGTTCTACGATATTTATTCAAATCTGGACGGAAAACCATCGGCGTCCATAGTTTTGAAACAAAATTATGGCAGTAACGCGCAGGAAGTAATTGCAGCGACCAAGCAGAAACTGGAGGAATTGAAGGCCAATGTATTTCCGCCGGGTATGGATTACGAGATCAACTACGATGTATCCAACTTTCTGAATGCGTCTATTGACAAGGTATTGCACACGTTATTGGAGGCTTTCATTTTGGTGGCTCTGGTGGTATTTATCTTTTTAGGCGACTGGCGTTCGACGCTTATTCCGACCCTGGCGGTGCCGGTTTCGCTGGTGGGCGCCTTCATTTTCATGCAGATGTTTGGCCTGACCATCAATTTGATCACGCTGTTTGCCCTGGTATTGGCCATTGGGATTGTGGTAGACAATGCGATTGTGGTGGTAGAGGCGGTGCATGCAAAAATGGAGGAAGAGCATTTATCGCCCTATCAGGCGACCATGAAGGTGGTTCGGGAAATAAGCGGGGCGATTATCGCGATTACGCTGGTAATGGCAGCGGTATTTATTCCTGTCGCCTTTATGACGGGGCCGGTGGGCATATTTTACCGGCAATTTTCGATTACAATGGCGAGTTCTATTGTTTTATCGGGGATAATTGCGCTTACCCTGACGCCGGTATTGTGTGCCATGCTGCTGAAAAACAACCACGGAAAACCCCGGCGGAAAACGCCGTTGACGCTGTTTTTGGGTTGGTTTAACCGCAGCTTTGAGCGTTTAACCGGCCGCTATGAATGGCTTTTAAAAATTATTACCCACCGCTTGCTGGTCAGTTTGTTGTTGTTTGCAGGATTTGGATTGGGTATTTGGTTCATATCCCTGCAATTGCCTTCAGGATTTATCCCTGCCGAAGACCAGGGCATGATCTATGCCATCATCCAAACCCCTCCCGGATCTACCCTGGAACAAACCAATGTTGTCGCTCGGCAATTGCAGGAAATTGCAAAGGAGGTAGAGGGTGTAAAGTCGGTTTCCTCGCTCGCCGGATACGAAATTCTGACCGAAGGACGCGGCTCCAATGCAGGAACCTGCCTCATCAACCTTAAGGATTGGTCGGAGCGGAGTCAAACCGCCGAGCAAATCATTCGGGAACTGGAGGAAAAAGCGAAAGACATTGGCGCAACGGTGGAATTTTTCCAACCACCAGCCGTTCCCGGTTATGGCGCCGCGGGCGGTTTTACCCTTCGATTGCTGGATAAAACAAAATCGGGCAATTACGAAGAGTTGGGTAAAGTAAATGAGGCCTTTATGGAGGCCTTGCGCAAACGGAAAGAACTTACTGGTTTGTTTACCTTCTTTGCTTCCAATTACCCGCAATACGAATTGCAGATCGACAACAAACTGGCCATGCAAAAAGGGGTTTCGATTGGCAAGGCGATTGGTAATCTGAATACACTGATTGGCTCCAATTACGAGCTGGGTTTTGTTCGGTTTAGCCAATATTTTACGGTATATGTGCAAGCTGCCCCTGAGTATCGCCGACTTCCGGAGGATATTTTGAATTTGTATGTAAAAAACAACAAAGACGAAATGGTGCCTTATTCGGCCTTTATGAAAATGGTAAAAAAGCAGGGCCTGAACGAAATAACACGGTATAATTTGTACACCGCTTCGGCTATTTCCGGTTCACCGGCAAAAGGATATTCGAGTGGTGAAGCCATCAAGGCCATTCAGGAGGTAGCCAAGGAAACGCTTCCGCGCGGATATGGTATAGACTGGGCCGGTTTGTCGAAAGATGAGGTGGAACGCGGCAACGAGGCCTTGTACATTTTCCTGATTGTGTTGATTTTCGTGTATTTGATTCTGGCGGCCCAATATGAAAGTTTCATCATCCCTTTGGCGGTCATTTTGTCTTTGCCGGCAGGTGTGTTTGGTTCCTTCCTGCTTTTGCACTGGATGGGATTATCAAACGACATCTATGCCCAGGTGGGCTTGATTATGCTGGTGGGTTTGTTGGGTAAGAATGCCGTTTTGATTGTGGAATTTGCGGTACAAAAGCACCAACAAGGGGCGTCGGTCCTGGAGGCGGCCATTGAAGGCGCCAAAGTACGTTTCAGGCCGATTTTAATGACATCCTTTGCCTTTGTTGCGGGTTTGTTGCCGCTGGTACGCGCCACCGGACCAGGCGCAATTGGAAACCGCACCATTGGTTCTTCTGCCCTGGGCGGCATGTTGTTTGGAACCATTTTCGGGGTAATTGTGGTTCCCGGCTTGTACTACATTTTTGGCCGCCTGGCAGAGGGCCGAAAATTGATTCGAGATGAAAACTTTGATCCTTTAACCGAAGACTATGTCGAAAATGTTGAAAAAAAACATGAATAAAACGCGCATTTCTGTGTTGTTTTTATTGTTCCTGGGTGCTTGTAAAGCGCCTAGCCTGGTTGAGCAACACGCCAACTCCGCTATGCCTTCGGCCTATTCTTTTGCCCGTGACACCGCATCGGCAGCATACATTAACTGGCGTGATTATTTTAAAGATCCACAGTTGCAGGCGCTTATAGATACAGCTCTTCAAAACAACCAGGAACTTCGCATTTTTAGTCAGGAAATACAGATTGCCCAAAACGAGGTAATGGCCCGAAAAGGGGAGTATCTGCCTTTTGTCCAATTGGGCGGCGGCGCCGGTTTTGAAAAATCCAGTCGGTACACCGTAATGGGGGCGACCGAGAAGTCGGTTCCTCTGGTTTCAGGCAAAGAAATTCCCGATCCGGTTCCGGATTTTATGGTGACTTTGCGGGCTGCCTGGGAAGTAGACATCTGGAAAAAACTGCGAAATGCCCGGAAAGCGGCCGCCATTCGGTATTTGGGTACCCAGGAAGGACGAAATTTTCTTATAACTCAATTGGTTGCCGAAATTGCTGCCTCGTATTATGAATTGCTCGCTTTAGATAATCAGTTGGCCATTGTGCGCAACAACATTCAGATCCAGCAAAACGCTTTGTCTGTGGTGCGCCTGCAAAAGGAAGCCGCACGGGTAACCGAATTGGCGGTAAAACGTTTTGAAGCGGAATTGTATAAAAACCAGGGTTTGCAGTACGATTTGAAACAACGAATAGTAGAAACAGAGAACCGGATCAACTTCCTTACCCGGCGTTTTCCGCAGCCAATTGTACGCAACCCACAGGCCTTCAATGCCTTATTGCCCGATACCATTCGTTCGGGCCTTCCAGCGCAGCTGTTGGTGAATCGGCCCGATATCCGGCAGGCAGAGTTGGAAATGGAGGCTAGCAAACTGGATGTGCAGGTGGCGCGTGCCAATTTTTTACCCGGTTTGCGCCTTACAGCAGCCCTCGGCAACCAGGCGCTTACGCCGGGCTATTTTTTTAAATTGCCCGAATCTTTGGTTTTGGGTTTGGCGGGCGAACTGGTTGGCCCCTTGATCAACAAAAATGCCATAAAAGCCAACTACAATTCGGCCAATGCGCGGCAAAAACAGGCAATTATTCATTATGAACAAACCATTTTGAATGCCTGTATTGAAGTAAGCAACCAGTTGGCCAATCTAGACAACCTGCAAAATCGCTATAATTTGAAACAACAACAGGTGCAGGCCTTGAACGAATCGGTGGCTATTGCCGGTCAATTGTTCAACGGCGCCCGGGCCGATTATGTAGAAGTGCTGCTGACGCAACGCGATGCCCTGGAAGCCCGGATGGATCTGGTGGAAACCCAAATGGCGCAATTGCATGCCTGGGTTGGTATTTATAGGGCATTGGGTGGGGGCTGGAAATAAGCGGTTTCTTTTTATATTTTACACCGCCAGATTTTGTGCATAACGATCTTTATAAATCATCGTAATCCATCCTGATTTATCCACAAAATCCGGCGAATCCTGATATAACTGCGTTTTGCTTTTGTGCGCTAAAAAAAAGTAAAAGTTGGCTGCATGCAACCAACTTTTGCTTTTTTTATAGCACTTTCCCAAAACTAGGTCCAGATCACGGTCGACTTGAAGCCCACCAGGCTGCCGTCATTTGCCAGTCCGATTACATACACCGGATGCTCGGCGCCCACGCTGTAATCGTCTTTACCTTGCACCACGATGATCAATTGGCGGAGATTGTGGCTCATGAGGTTGGAGAGCGCCTGTGCCTGCTGATCAAGGCCGAAATCGGCATGCTGGCGTACAAATACCGGGAAAAAGGAATCTGCCTCCCGATAGCGTTCGATGAATTCGGCGGGTTTGTCTTGGTCGAGGCCGAGGGCCTGGGCAACGCTTTCCTGGGTGAGTTGCACCAGGTTGACGGGAATGTGTACGGCCTCGAGGGGCATGCTGCCCTCGGAGCCGAGGTAATCGAAGAACAGGTCTTTGGTGAGGCCATGGATTTGTTCAAATACCTGCACGGCAGGCAAAATTTGACTGGAGCGGGCCGTTTGGTACAGTTGTAAAGCCAGGCGCAGGGCATTTTTGGGTGCGATGGCTTTTACTGTGTTTTGTTCGGTTTCGCCTAAAACCAGTTCGGAAACGGCATAATTTGGGAAAATCTCTTTTTTAACCCTTGCTACAGCCGCCTCAATGTCTTTTTCGGTGATGTGATTGGCGCCTTGTGCATCAATTTCTACCACAAATGCGTACAATACCTCCACCAGGTCACGCATTTCGCCTGAAAGCGCATTGAGTTTTTGACGGATTTCCCGCGGACTGAGTTTTTCATCTTGCCCGGCCGCGCGCATGAGGTGTTTGGAGGCTTCCACCAAAGCGGCATCCATCATTTGAAAAGTTGTAAATGTCATTCGATTGGAAATTTTATAAGTGTAAATTAAAGTTATTCAGAGAAATAAATCCTAAGCATTGCGTTCCCGGATTTTCAACAAATACATCTCGGTTTCGTCTTCGTTGAGGCTGAACAGGAAGCCGTTGTGCATAAAATCCTCGTGATCTGACACGTCAATGGGTTGATATGGCTCATAAATCAATTTGCCATTTTGATCGAAGGTGTTGCAGAATTTGATGTTAAATTCATCGGGTTTGTCGGATTTGAGGATGCCACTTGCGACCCAAATGCCGTTTTTAAATCGTGCCACCGCCATGACGATGGGTTGGCCTGTGTAAATGTCGTTGGAAACAGGTACGGATGCCTGCATGATGTCAGTCCAGGCTTGTTTTCCATTTTTTGGAAGGTAGAGTGTTGCGGTATGTTGAATCTTGGTCATTTTTTTGAGGCAAAATACGCGCTGTTGCGTTGGAGAGGATGGGGCGGTATCAGATTTTATTTAAATTTAAAACGGGCGATTGTAGGCGGCATGATTTCGTTCATAAAGGGGCCACGGAGATACGCGGAGGAACGGAGTTACGCGGAGAAAACCCTCCGTGTATCTCCGTACCTCTGTGCAACTCCGCGACCCTTTTTTTTAGATAAGCCGCAAATAAGAATAATTAAACTAAAAAGGCTGATCTCCCATGAAAAAGGGGCCACGGAGATACGCGGAGGAACGGAGTTACGCGGAGAAAACCCTCCGTGTATCTCCGTACCTCTGTGCAACTCCGCGACCCTTTTTAAATGTCTCCTCCCGGCAGAGCCTTTGCCCACCGGAAGGAGACGGACTTTAACATTACCTACAACTTTACAAACCGTTCTGCAGCCAGGCGTTCCTGACCGTTCACACAAATCAAAATATACAAACCGGGGGGAAGTGAAGCAAGATCGAGCGTTGGGCTGAAATACTGGTCGAGCCAGCGGCGGCCAGCGGCGTCATTGATCAATAGGCGGGTATCTTCAGGGATGGTCCCTTCCCAGCGAAGGTTGAGCAAACGATTCACAGGATTTGGGAAAAGCGCCAAACGCACCGTTGGATCCGGGATGAGCGCAATTTCTCCATTTTCCAGTGCGGCTGAGCCGTAATCCTCCTGAAGGCCTGCGGGTGTACTTAGAGCCAGTGGCAAAGAATAATCGGAACAATTGGCTTTTACCCGCCATTCATAGTTGCTTGATGCCTGCAAACCGCTCAAAGTTACCTGGGTGCATGACACCGAACCCAGGGTGTACCAGGTGTTGGAACCAGCGTAACGGAGTTGAAGCGTGTAAAATCCGGCTCCATTTACAGCCGACCACCTTAAAACGGCAGCCGTTGCACTCACGGATACATTGACCAAACCGCTGGGTGCGTTGCAAGTTCCGCTGCCTGAATTGTTTGTGGTAAAATTGGCCGTCGCCGACCATCCTGAACAATTGGCCTTTACCTGCCAATTGTATCCAGTTCCGGGAAGTAAGCCACTCAAACTAACGTTGGTGCTTACCAGCGTTCCCACATTGAGCCAGGAGTTGCCTGATGCAGGTTTGTATTGCAGGGTATAGGAAATTGCGCCTTGCACAGGCGTCCATGAAAGCAATACACTGGTATTGGTAATATTGGAACTTATCAAACCAGTTGGTGCACTGCAAGATCCACCATTGCCATTGGACAGGGTGGTAAAATTGAGAATCGTGGAATAGTCGGAACAGTTGGCTTTTACGCGCCAGTTGAATAACGTAGCGGCACTCAGGCTGGTCAGGTTGTAATTCAGATTGGCCGTATTTCCGGCGGTAAGCCAGGTATTGCTGGAATTGTTTTTGTACTGCACAGTATAATTCGAAGCGCCTTGTACAGCATTCCATTGCAGCAAGGCGCTGTTGCTTGTGATGTTGGTTGTGTTCAGGCCCCCTGGAATGGTGCATGCGCCATTTCCGCCTCCGTTTCCGGTAGAAAAAACCGAAGGATTAGAAAAATTGGAACAATCGGTTTTTACCTGCCAACTGTACACAGAATTGGCGGCTAAACCGCTCAAATTCAGGGTGGTGGCTGTGGTGGTTCCGGCGTTGGTCCAGCTGTTGGCGGTGCTCAGTTTGTACTGCACTGTATAGGTGGTTGCGCTTACCACCGCGCCCCAATTGAGCGTAGCGCCGGTATTGGATATGTTGGTGGCATTGAGGTTGCCCGGTGCGGTACCCGATTGGGCCAGGCAGCTGGCTGCCAATACTTTGGATCGGATCAGGTTGCCGGGCGTGGGGCCAAAGCCATTGTTGAAATTGATTCCGTAACTCGTTAAGTGACAATAGCTCATAATAGTTCCGCCATTTACGGGGGCCGGGCCGGGTGCGCAACTGCCTTCCGGGCTTACGCAGTTGTCGAGCGCGCCATTGGGCCATTGACAGGAGTGCGTGTGCCAGGACCCCAGATTGTGTCCGAGTTCGTGGGTTACCACCTCGACAGACCAGGAATAGGTGGGCACATTTTGAAAGGTATTGGTGATCGCGCTCACGCCGAAGGCATATTGTTTAAGACAAATGGCATCCACATATGCGATGCCCCCTCCCAGGTTGCGGGTGCTCAGGAAATGGGCCAGATTCCCGTTGAAATTGGTTCCACGGGTGGTGCGAAAGGCATTGAGAACCGAACTGGTAGCGTTGTAGCCCGCGTAAGGGTCGGTGCTGGTCCACACATATATTTCCGAAATGGCGATACCGATGTTTTCATTGGCGTACAAAGTTGCCACCTGATTAAACAGCGATGTTACATAGGCATTTACATTTGCAACGCTGTTTCCGCGGTCTTGAAACAGTTTGAAATCGCATTCAAAATACACCTGCACGGTTTTGCATCCTACGCCGCGGTCGTCGGTACCGCTTGGGCCCTGGATGCTTTCCATACTTTCATCGTTGAAGCAGGTGTACGGGGCCGAGGCGTGAAGGTCTTCCTTTCGCAAAAGCAGGTATTTATTGCTTCCGTCTTCGGTTTTGGCCAGTTGGTAGGTTCCGCTGTTGTCGGCGTACATGATCACTGCCTGATCGTCGAACACGCTGAGGCTGGCGATGGATTGTGGATTTCCTTTGAGGATGCCGCGGTAGTGGAGGCCTTGGGAAACGGGCAAGGCATTTTGGGGATTGTCACCCAAAGTGCCGATTTTAAATTCGGGTGCAAGAATTTCGACGCGGGCGAGTTCCAGTTCGATGGGATTTCCGTTCATTTGGGGGATGGAAAGCGCCAGGGTAGTCGGAGCGGATTCGTACAGGGCGGCCAGTTTGGGTGCATTGATGTGGAATTGGGTAAGTTGGTCGGCCAGGAGCGGAAGATCGTCGCGTTCCTGGGGCGTGTTAAAAAGGCTGGTTTGGGGAAAATCGCCGGCGCTGCGGTACGAGTTGAGCCATTGTGCAAGGGCGCCGCTCGATTGGGCCTGGATTTGGAAAGAAAGGAGCAGCCCAAGGAGGGCAGCTACGAAGGATCGGTTTTTGATTAAAAAAGTGACCATCATGTGTAAATATTAAGATTAGAGTGAAAAAATCGGTTGGGAATATGGCATTGAACTACAATGGGATGCTTGCAGCGCATTGGCCTGAAACGCTTTGGGCGGTTCAGCGGGGTTTATTTTACGGGGATGCTTTTTTTGAGTCAATTCGGGTATTTGAGGGGCGCATTCCACTTTTGGATCTGCATTTGGAGCGACTTTTCGGGGGGCTTCGGGCAATGGGATATGTTTGGGACGCCGATTGGACGCCCGATTTTTGGAAAAAAGAAATCCTGTGCGTGACTGGACAATCCAATGCACGGGTGCGATTAACCGTTTGGCGTGCGCCGGGCGGTTGGTATTTACCGGAACAGGATCGGGCGCAGTATTTGATTACGGCAAGCCCAATGGATTCATCCAACTTTGTTTGGTTGGATGCGGGGTTGAAGGCGGGATTAGTAACCAGCGTCCGGCTGCCGGTAGACGCATGGTCGGGTTTTAAAACCCTGAATGCCGCCCGCTATGTGGCAGCGGCGCGTGAAGCGGAATCGAAGGGTTGGGATGAAGGGGTTCTTTTAAATGCAATGGAGCGTGTTTGTGAAGCCGTAAACAGCAACATTTTTTGGTTTGAAGGACCGGTCTTGTGTACTGTTCCGCTGTCGGATGGCTGTGTAACGGGCACCCTTCGAAAAATATTATTGCTGTTAAGGGCACAACAAGCATTGCCAGTGCAGGAGAAAGCTGCTACTTTCGCCACGCTAATGGCAGCCGATGAACTCTTTTTTACCAACGCCATACAGGGCATCCGATGGGTACGGGAATTTGAGGGAAAGGCGTATGATTGCGCCAAAACCAGATCCTTGTTTCAGGAAATGGTTGCCCAAATGTCGCGCGAATAGGCTGTTTTTTTGCATCAAAAGCTACCCTTTTTCTGTCCATAAATTTGAATAAATCTTTGATTTTGAGCCGTTAAAACTTTAACATTTAACGTACGTTAAAATTTTCACTACCATGAAAAAAATTCTTGTTGCCAATCGGGGAGAAATTGCCTTGCGTGTAATGCGTACCGCGCGTCGGATGGGGATAAAAACCGTAGCAGTTTATTCCGAGGCCGACCGAAATGCCTTGCACGTACGTTTCGCCGATGAGGCGGTATGCATTGGTCCGGCGCCTTCTGCCCAGAGTTACCTGCGGGCCGACAAAATTCTGGAAGTTGCCTTGCAAACCGGAGCAGAAGGGATTCATCCCGGGTATGGTTTTTTGAGCGAAAATGCTGTATTTGCTCAAAAGGTCGCCGATGCGGGCATGATCTTCATTGGGCCGAGCCCTGCCAGCATTGAAATGATGGGCAGTAAACTGGCTGCCAAGGACGCCGCGAAAAAATTTGGCGTGCCCATGGTCCCTGGTATCGAAGAAGCCATTACCGATGTAGAAATGGCCAAGGAAATTGGCCGGCGAGTGGGATATCCCGTGCTCATCAAAGCATCGGCTGGCGGCGGTGGTAAAGGCATGCGGGTGGTAGAACAGGAGGAAGATTTAAAGGAACAAATGGAACGCGCCATTTCTGAGGCAGTTTCTGCTTTTGGCGACGGTTCGGTTTTCATTGAAAAATACGTCACTTCACCCCGACATGTGGAAATGCAAATGCTGGGCGATATGCACGGCAATGTGGTGTACCTTTTCGAGCGGGAATGCTCCATTCAGCGTCGCCATCAAAAAGTGGTGGAGGAAGCGCCCAGTGCCATCCTGACACCCGACATGCGAAAAGCCATGGGTGAAGCGGCCATAAAAGTTTGTAAAGCTTGCAATTATGTGGGCGCCGGCACCGTAGAATTCCTCATGGATGCCGATATGAATTTTTATTTTCTGGAAATGAACACGCGTTTGCAAGTGGAACACCCGGTAACCGAAATGATTACCGGATTGGATCTGGTGGAACTCCAGATTCGGATTGCACGCGGAGAGGCATTGCCATTTACACAGGAAGATTTGCACATCAACGGGCACGCCATCGAGTTGCGTGTGTGCGCGGAAGACCCGATGAACAACTTTTTGCCATCGGTAGGCACTTTGAGCCGCTACCGCTTGCCCGAAGGTTTCGACATACGCGTAGATGGCGGTTATGAAGAAGGCATGGAAGTGCCCATTTTTTACGATCCGCTGTTGGCCAAACTGGCGGTACATGGTAAAACCCGCGATGAAGCCATCCAACGCATGAAAGAGGCCATCGCGCAATACGAAGTGGAAGGTTTGGCGACAACCCTGCCTTTCGGTCGTTTTGTGATGGATCACGAAGCCTTTGTTACCGGAAAATTTGATACCAATTTTATCAAATATTATTATTCCCCCGACAAAATGATTGAAAGTCATTCAGAAGAGGCCCATATTGCGGCCTTGTTGGCCTTAAAATCTTATTTGGAGCATAAAAAAGAATTGGTGGTTGTTCAGCCCTCTGAGAGCCAATGGAAAACGCGTCTCGGTTGATCAGTGCCCTGATATTTGTCTCGATCTGCCTGATCGGAAGGGTCACGCCTGTAGAGGCACATGTGTGTACGCCCGACAGCAACGGGCTGCAATTGCGACCTTGTCTCAATTTTGCCATTGGTTACAGCCCTTTCAATCACCTGTATTTGGGAAATATGGCATATGGGCGCCAATTAAACCGCCATCATAGCCTGGGCCTTGCTGTTGCGTTTTTAAGCCGCAAAGTTCAACCGCAACTTTCAGGTATTTCCTTGAAATCCAATTTGCTTTCCTTTCTTGTGGGGCTGGAGTACCGCTATTCTCCATGCCCGCGCCTGCTTTTTGAAGCACAAGCTGGCCTGGTTGGTATGGTTTCCGCTTCTTTTAACAACCTGGAATTTAGTACCGCATATCAAAAAAAAGATTCCAACCGTCTGTTTGGCAGCATTGCAGCTGCTTTCAGAATAAAACCGGAAGTGATTGTTTCCTTGCGTTATTTGGGGCTGGGGGAACAGTATTTAGAATTGAGGGATAAAAATCGCCTGGTTGGCTATATGTCTATTGCCAGCTTGGGCGGCTTTTGCCTGCAATTAGGTGTTGACCTGCCAGGAAAAAAACTGAATTAAGGGTTGCATTTGACAAATTATGGCCAAAGCGGGTCATTTGAAATAGATGAAAAAATAAAATGGAGCCTTCTGCGTTCCCTGCCCTGAGAAACTGCCAAAAACCAGATTCTAAACATCTTTGCTTTTTTAAACAATTATTTCTATACGATGCGATCTCTTACCATTTTCCTGCTTCTTGGCGTAATGGGGCTTGGCCAAAGCGCCTGTGTTACCAAAAAGAAATTTCTGGCCCTGCAATCGCAGCTCGATACTGCCAACAAAGATTTGGGCGCCTGCGGTACCAAACTCAATAACCTGATGAATCAACTCACCGCCTGTGAGAAAGAAAAAGAAAGGTTGCAAGGAGAAATCAACACCAACCAACGTGCCATTAAATTGCGCGAAGAACAAATTGCCGACCTCAAAGCGCAAATTGCCGACTTGCAAACGCAGCGCGACAAACAAGTAAGCCAGGTGGGAAATCTGACGGTACTGAACCAATCAGCTTCCGAGAACATGCGGGAAACCCTCCAGCAATTGCAGAAAAAAGACCAATACATCCACCTCCTGCAAATGGCCAAAACCAAAGCCGACTCCATCAACCTGGCCCTGGCGGTAAACCTCAAAGGCGTATTAAAAGACGGCCTCGACGACAAAGACGTAGAAATTAAAGTGGATAAAACGGTGGTATTCATCAATTTATCTGATAAAATGTTGTACCAAAGCGGCAGCGCAGCGCTCACACCCAAAGCCAACGAGGTGTTGGCTAAAATTGCAAAAATCGTGGAAAGCCGCCCCGAACTGGAAGTCATGGTGGAAGGCTATACCGATAACCTTCCCATCAAAAACGCGTGCATGGACGATAACTGGGACCTGAGTGTGAAACGTGCCACCTCGGTGGTAAGAGCCCTGCAAAACAATTTTAAAATTGATCCCAACCGCCTCATTGCTGCCGGCCGCGGCCAATACAACACCCTGGCAAGCAATGATACGGAAGAAGGTCGTGCCATCAACCGCCGCACGCGCATTATCATTTTGCCGAAAATTAACCAGTTTTACGATTTGTTGAACCCAAACAATGTGCCTAATAAATAGGCGCTTTTAGGGGCAAGGCCCATATCCTGCGCCTTGCCCAGCCTGTATTGGCCTCGCTGCTTGTTATTGTGCGTGCGAAGAAACCGTATTTAAACCTCCGAGATGCTGAGTGGCAAACTTTATAACGCCATGCTGCATTTATACTTCACCACGCCGGGTTTGGGGCACAGCGATCTTTATCAAGCATTAGGAATCAGCAATTCGCCCCGTTGCTTTTTGCATTCGGGCGAATTGCTTTGAAAGAGACCGCTGTTGCAAAATACCAAAAAACACCCCATCTTTGCATCCCTTCACAGGCACCGCTGTTTCTGCGCCGGCTCCAACACCTTTACCATGGAGGCACACAGCGGATTCAAGGAAAGTTGTTGCCGTTGACTTGTCCGGCTACACACAACTACGCCCAACCCCCGTTCTGTCTGCCTCGTTTTTCTAAAACCGCGAAGCCTTGGTTTTGCACAAGGTGGTGTCTGTGAAGGTTTTAACTATTAACTTTTTATAACCGCCTCCCCGGTTTCAATCATTAAGGCATCTTTTAAGTTTTTTTGTCGCAAAAAGTAACGATCGTGAAATTATTACCGAAAATGCGCTGCGATCGGGGCTAATTCCTGCCATTGTAAAAATCCGATTTTCATTTGGTTCAACTTCTTTGTGCCATCATTTACCAAAACTTAAAACAGAAACTCCCCTTATTGCCGGAAACATTCCGACCTTGGCTTTGATATCTTTCGCTCATCTTTTGCCTCTTTCTCCTGATGCACCCAGCTGTTTCCGAAATTTTGCAACTTTTTAACGAAAAAGGCGCCCTGATGTATGGCGGGGAGGCCGTGACGCAATTGCAGCATGCCCTTCAGGGCGCTACACTAGCCCGCGCGGCGGGGGCGCCGGCTGCGTTGGTTACTGCGAGCCTTTTGCATGATATTGGCCATTTATTGCACGATTTACCCGAAAATGCAGCCTCCAATGGCATCGACGACCTGCACGAGAACCGGGCAGTGCAATACCTGAGCGCCTATTTCGGACCTGAAGTAACCGAGCCGGTGCGCCTGCACGTAGATGCCAAACGGTATCTCTGCGCCACTGAAGCGGGTTACCTGAAAAAACTATCAGCCCCCAGCATTCAGAGTCTGGCCATTCAGGGCGGACCCATGCAGCCACACGAAATAGCCGTTTTCGAGGCGTCGCCCTTTTACCTGGACGCGGTGCAATTGCGCAAATGGGATGATTCAGCCAAAGACCCAGGCTTGGAAACCGCATCCATCGAAACATTTGCATCCGATCTCGCTGCTGCCTTGCGGCAATAAGCAACAAAACCTTCCAATTTATATGAAAAAGTCGATCCTTTTTGCTGTCTGGGTGCTCGTGGTGGCGCCAGTCATTCTATTTGCTCAATTGCCCGGAAAAAAAGACAATGCCATGTTGTTGTCAAACGGATGGAGTATTTCACCGGCCGGCCGTTCCATTGATCTGGGCGATTTGCCCATGAACATGGCGCTTAGCCCCAATCAACAGTGGCTGGCAGTCACCAACAATGGCCAGGGCCTGCATTCTTTACAATTAATAGATGCCCAAAAAGGGACTCTCACACATCAGATCATGATTCCTGCCGGCTGGTTGGGGATTTGTTTTGCCGCAGACAATAAAACTTTGTATGTATCGGGAGGAAATCAAAATGCTATTATGCGTTATGCCGTGGAAAACAATCAACTCGCGTTGAAAGATACCATTACTTTGGGCAAGCCATGGCCTGTGCGCATTTCGCCAACCGGCTTATGCCTCGATGACAAACGCAATTTGCTTTACGTAGTCACCAAAGAAGACAACAGCCTGTATGTGATAGATACCAAAACCAAAAATATTGTAAAGCGCGATTCTTTGGGAAAGGAAGCATACACTTGCGCGCTTTCACCCGACCGCAAAAATTTGTACATAACCCATTGGGGGGGAAATGAAATGATTGTTTGGAATACAGAGAAACGGAGCATCAGCAAGCGTATTCCGGTTGGCGATAACCCCAACGATCTGCTTATTACCAAAAACGGCGCCCTGGCATATGTTGCCTGTGCCGACGATAACAGCGTTTGTGTGGTTGATTTGAAAACCCATAAAACCATTGAAACCCTGGTCGCATCGCTTTTTCCCAATGCACCTACCGGGTCGACAACCAATGCGGTAGCGCTTTCTTCCGATGAAAAAACCCTGTTTGTTGCCAATGCCGACAACAATTGCCTTGCTGTTTTTGATGTATCCGTACCGAAGAAAAGCCGCTCCCTGGGTTTCATCCCAACCGGATGGTACCCAACTTCTGTACGCACGGTGGGTAAAACCATTTACGTTACCAATGGCAAAGGCCTTACCTCTTTCCCTAATCCGCAAGGCCCCAACCCGGTGAGTGTGGAACAAAATGTGGCGTATCAAAAGGGCGACATCGCCACTTTGCTGAAAATTCAGTACATCGGCAACCTGATGAAGGGCTCTTTGAGCATTATCGAAACACCCGATGCTGCAAAACTCGCAGAATATACCCGCCAGGTTTACAAAAATACGCCTTACAATAAAAACCGGGAAATGACCACGGAAGGCGAGGCGGGTAACCCA
>JAGWYI010000539.1 GCA_018969455.1 Bacteroidota bacterium
TTGGGGCCGTATTGCACACCCAAGCGAGGTATTGTCGCTCAACCAGCGCATCAATGTGGTGGTGCTCGACTTCGACGAGAACAAAAAACGGATCAGCCTGGGTCTCAAGCAGCTTACGCCACACCCATGGGAAGTGCTTACAGCCGAGGTTACCGAAGGCTCTGTGGTTAAGGGCAAAATTGTCAACATTGAAGATTACGGTGCATTTGTTGAAATTCAACCGGGCGTAGAGGGATTGATCCACATCAGTGAAATCAGCTGGGGCAACCAAAGCATCAACGCCAAGGAATTCTTCAAAATGGGCCAGGAAGTGGAAGCCCGCGTGGTTACCATCGACCGTTCCGACCGCAAGATGTCGCTGTCTATCAAACAATTGACGGCAGATCCATGGAGCGAAATCGAAAACCGTTTCCCGATCAACAGCGTGCACACAGGCACCGTTAAGAACATCACCAACTACGGCATTTTCGTTGAATTGTCGGAAGGTGTGGGTGGCATGGTACACATCAGCGATTTGAGCTGGACCAAGCGTTATGCGCATCCGAGCGAGTTTACCAAGGTGGGCAGCCCGCTGGAAGTCATGGTTCTGGATATTGACAAAGAAAAACGTCAGATCAGCCTTGGGCACAAGCAAACCCAGGACAATCCATGGGACGGATTTGAATCCATGTTCCCGGTTGGCTCATATCATGAAGCGACCTGCATCAAACGCGACGACAAAGGTGCAACATTCCAGTTGCCGCACGGACTTGAGGCATTTGCGCCAGCCAAACACATTCGCAAGGAAGACGGTCAACCAGTTAACCCGGGCGATGTACTGACCGTAAAAGTAATCGAGTTCAACAAGGAAGATCGCCGCATTCTGGTGTCTCACACCCGTTATTTGGAGGATCTGAAATACAAGGCAGAAGCAGCTGTAAAAGCCGAGCGTGTTAAAGAAGACAACGAAAACCAATCGGCCATTGCGGATGTACAGAAGAAAGTAGAGAAAGAAACGTTTGGCGATTTGGCGGCGCTTGCGCAGCTGAAGGAACAACTCGACAAAGAGTAAGCCGTGTTTTTGCAATAAAAAGAAGATCCCGGGTTTTGAGTTTGCTCAAAATTCGGGATTTTTTTTGGGCTTATCCGTTGGCCGCAATGAGGTGACGGGCTTGCCCCACCCAATCTTCCTGATATATTTTCCCGGGGCTGATGTTGAGCGCTTTGGCAAAAGCGACGATGGCCTGGTCATCCCATTTGGCGATTTGTTCGAAAGTGTAAATGCCCAGGACGTACAGTTGTTGCTCGGAAAACGGCGTGATTCCGTTGATGATTTTCAAATCATCCGTATTTTCGGGTGCTGCAGGGCCACCTTTTCGGTCGGAAGCCATCAGAGAATTATTTTTATTTCGTGTACCTGTTTGTTTGACCTGCATTTGCTGAAGTTGCAGGTTTTCAATTTCGATACGGGCCAAATCGAGTTCCCGGTGAAGGCGCATGCGTTCGTTTTCAAGTTGAACCCCCGCCTGCTCGAGCACTGCAATTTTCTGTTGCATATTTTGGAAATCCTGGTAGAGGGCCTGCCAGGCATCGAGTTCCTCTTGAATGTGTTGTAATTCAGCGCTTAGATTTTCATTTTGCGCCTTGAGGGAATGAGTAAGGAGTTCGAGCGCTGAAACTTTTTGAGCGTATTGGGCCGCTTGCAATTCGGCACGTTCGGCACGTGTTTGAAGCGTTTGATCTTGCGCTGACCGATGGCTGTGATCTTGTTCAAACTGGAGTACTTGTTGACGCAGCGTTCCGAGTTCAAGCGTCAATTTTTTAAAATCGGCTTCACGCAGTTCATTTTGATGCTTGAGGTGTGTGTACAGGCGCGCGAGGGTATTTTTTTCCTGCTCCGTTCTTTCCAGAAAGTTCCGGACGTTTCGTTCGGGGAATGCAGCGCGCAAAGACCATCCGATGATGACGCCTGCTACCGTAAAAATTCCCCATACGAGCCAGTAAAAAACCGGATCTTGCATGAATTCATTCATGACCGCCAATATTCATTTTGACCAAAGGTAGTACAAAAAGTATGAAAAAATTGCACATTACACGTTTTTTGCACTTTATGAAGACAAATTTTTAAAATATTCTTAAAAAACGGGCTGAATGGTCGAAAAGCCGGTCCTTTACAGCAGCATGCTATACCCTGGTTCATGAAAAAACGATCCTTCTATTTGTTGCTTTGTTTTTTGTTTAAAATGGCGCAATTGCGTGGGCAACAGCCTGTGAGCGATAGTATGTATGTAATTATTGACAGCATCGTGCTGGAAGGAAACCACAAAACCAAATCGTCGTTGTTGTTTCGCGAGCTGGAATTCAAGTCAGGAGATAGTTTGTTGGCCGAGCGTTTGGATGAAATTTTAAAGCACAACAGTTTGCGCTTGTTGAACCTCAATTTATTTACGGTTGTAGATATCCGCGTTTTGAATTGGCGGCCTGCAATGCATGTTGTGCTCCAGATCAAGATGATAGAAACCTGGTTTGTGTTGCCGATTCCGGTATTTGAGTTGTCGGATCGGAATTTCAATGTATGGTGGAAACAATTTCATCGGTCGTTGCGGCGGGTGAATTATGGCGTTGATTTATCGCACAACAACCTGACAGGTTATGGCGATCGTTTGAAATTGCGCATTGGGGCGGGATTCAACAATGTATATGACTTGAACTATCGTTTTCCACCACTCAACAAGGGCCAAACCCTGGTATTAACTACTTCCCTGGCTTATTCCCGACAGCATGAGGTTGCTTACACCACCCGCAACAATATTGTACAGTTTCGGCGCGACCCCAATGCCTGGAACATCACGCAAATACTGGGCACCATCAACCTGAACTGGCGACCTGGTCTGAATGTATTTAACAATTTTATACTGGAATACCGCGACACCCGGGTAAGCGACTCCATCGGCATCATTCTTAATCCCGATTTTTTCCTGAACAGTCAAACCCGTCAGCGGCATTTTAGTTTGGTATACATTGGGGTTCAAGACAGGCGTGACATCCGGCCTTACCCATTACATGGCACTTTTGCGCGGGTTGAGTTGCGTCAAAACGGTTTATTCCCTTCGGATAACCT
>JAGWYI010000018.1 GCA_018969455.1 Bacteroidota bacterium
GTTTAATTTACTCCCTTTTTCAATCGAAGAATTGCGTGGAACAGATTTCGAACGCATTGAATACATAGATTACCTGTTTAACGGGATGTATCCGCGCACTTATGAAATGAAGATTGATCCGGCGTTTTATTATCCCAATTACATTCAATCTTATGTAGAAAGAGATGTGCGTCAAATTATAAATGTCAAGGATTTGTCCAAATTTCGAACATTTTTGGAGTTGAGTGCAGGGCGAATCGGGCAACTGCTCAACCTACAAAGCCTCGGCAACGAATTGGGACTTGATCATAAAACAGTGGGAAGATGGTTTTCGCTATTAGAAACCAGTTTTATTGCATTTTCGCTCCGGCCTTACCACCGAAGTTTCAACAAGCGCATATTAAAAACACCTAAACTTTACTTTTACGATACCGGACTGGCCTGCTCCCTCCTGGGCATACGCAACCGACAACAATTGGAAACGCACCCCTTAAAAGGCCCTCTGTTTGAAAATTTCATTGTTGTAGAAATGCTCAAAAATTCTCTGAATCGAGGAATCCGGCCAAATTTTTATTTTTGGAGAGACCAAACAGGAAATGAAATTGATTTGTTGGTGGATGAAGGTGGAAAATTGTATCCCATAGAAATAAAATCGGCTCAAACTTATCAATCGGCGTTTTACAAAGGAATTCGATATTTCAATGAATTAAGCCAAAACGATCCAAATTTGTCCTATTTAATATACGGAGGCACGCAGAACCTCGCTGGCGAATCGGGCAATATTTGTAGTTGGGACCGATTGCCGGAAATTTGGATTTCAGTACGTTGATTTGAAAATTCATTAAACAACTCCCCCAACTTGCCACTCCCCAATTTTTCCCCAATAAAAAGCTTCTTTTCCCCTTTTGATACAAAACTTTTCACCCTGCCCCTAGTATTAAAATGTCGAGCATTTTTGTGCCTCGGCCTCACTCAACCTAAGCTTTCAGCAGGTTTGTGCAACCCAAACTGACGCCCGTGATGGATAAAAACGGTAAAATTAGCGATGTACAGGTTGAGGCAGAACTGGATTTTGTGCAACAAATGCTGCGTTATGGCAAGCAATACAGCGCTTTGCCACCTATGAACTGATTTGAAACCGGAATTTGAAGATTGAAACCCGATAAAATGGATATTGAATATCAATATGCATTTTATCGGTTTTTTTATTCTGCCAAACAAGGCCTGGCTTTTAACCCGCTACGTATTTCCCGAAGGGTAATTTGTGCAGCAGGTATATGACAAATGCGGATATAAGCAAACAAAGAAAGGTTGTCAAAGGGATGCCCAACAACGGATGGATAAAATCCCATTGTATTCCCAAAGCCATCAACAAGTACAAAATCAATACATGTACCAGGTAAATGCCGTAACTGTATTTGCTGATAAAATCGACCATACGATTGAACCGCAGGTTGTTGATGGACAGATCTTTAAATAATACAAACAAACCGGCCGATGCGATAAACACATTGGGCGTGAGGTATTCATAAAATAGTTTTACAAAGGCAGATTTGTATTCCGAGGCCAGGTAGGTTCCCAAATTGGTCAGTACGATGCCCGAAACCAGCAGTAAAAGGGCAATCCGCTTGGTTTTGCGCGGGTTGGCAAAGGTTTTGGTCGACAAATAAAACCCCAACACCAGGTATCCAAGATACCCGGAAAAATAACTTAAATCAATTTCAGGGGATACTTTCGAAATAAAGGGCTTATCGATAAACAAGGTACAAATCCAGATACCCAAGAAATAACGGATTTCAAATTCCGGCGCTTCTCTCGCCCATTTTCCAATAATCGGTACAAACAAATAAATGCCAATGATCATATATATGTACCAAAGATGAAAAGAACTGCCGCGCATCAACGCGGTATAGATGTATTTCGCATATCCAAACAGATTAAGGCTCTCGCCATGCAGCGATTTTTCGATGAGGGTAAATGCAATATAAATGATGCTCCAGAAAATCAGGGGATACACAACTCGGACCAATCGTCTTTTCAGGAAATCCTGAATATCCATTTTTTTGGGCAACAAGAGGGCGCCGGTGAGCATGACAAAAATGGGCACACAAAAGCGCACGCAACTGTCGTAAAAATTGGCTACCCACCAGTCGAAAGCAGCAATGTTTCCGAATTGCTGCACGGGTGTTGCAGAAACATGTAAAAAAATAACAGCAAGGGTGGCTATTACCCGCAAATAATCGGGCCAATACGATCTATTTTCCTGATTCATAACGTGTTAAGTTGGCTGGTTTAGGCAAAAGAACCCCTTCCCGTCTGCCGCAGGTGCTTGTTGCGGAGGGCAGGAAATGGGATTCCGGGAAAAACGGGGAATTGGTTTTAGCTTGTTTGCAATAATTACGCCAAGCTGAAGCGGCTGGGGGAAACCGGTTTGCCCTTTTGGTTAAATTTTTATTGTTCAAGGTAAGGCAAGATTACAATGGGTTTACCTGGATGGAAATTGTTGGTCAGGATTTGAAAGGGTACACATTTTTTTCCTCCCTTGCGGAACTTTTCCATCCAGCGCTTGTGTTGTATTAAAATGTCGGGCATTTTTGTGCCTCGGCTTCACTCAACCTAAGCTTTATGCCTACATTAACTACCATGGCAAACCATTCTGCGAATTCAAGGGCAGCCCTCATTTTTGAGCAGGAATTTCTTCCGCTCATGGATGGCTTAAGCGCTTTTGCCTACCGTTTGACCGGTGATTCGACGGCGGCAGAAGACCTGGTGCAGGATACGTTCCTCAGAGCATGGCGTTTTGCAGATCGTTACACCGCGGAGACCAACGCCAAAGCGTGGTTGTTCCGGATTTGCCGCAACGCTTTCATCAACAGTTACCGCACCAAGCGGAACCAGCCTGTCAAGATCGACTACGAAGACATCGTGGTGTATCACAACGAAGACGATCCAGTTTCGGCCCATTACCTTGATTTGCACGAGGAAATGGCCAACCAATTGATGGGCGATGAAGTGACCTACGCCATCAATGCGCTCAAACCGGAGTTCCGGATGATCGTGTTGCTGGATCTGGAAGACTTTACCTACGAAGAAATGGCGGCCATTGCCGGCATTCCCATCGGTACCGTACGTTCCCGTTTGTTCCGTGCGCGCCAAATTCTGGCTACAAAACTGCAGGAATACGCAACCAAACAGGGGTTTCGCAAGGCCGATGCCGACAATGATGTACCGCAGGTAGGTAATACCGATGACGATGCACTTGACTCGTAACATAAAAGGGTTTATCCGGTTTGGCATGCCACCGCGATAAACCCTTTTAACATACGTCCGTCAAGAAAACCATTCTTGCCAAAAATTCAATTCTTAACATTTAAAATCATGTCTTTCACCCGTTCTACATTTTTTGCAGGTCAGCAGGCGCAAACCACGCACTGCTCCGATCGCGTAAGCCTAAATGGAATAACCGAAAAAAATTGGCGCCTGAATGTATATCCTGCTGCGGTTGGCAACCCGGGCAGACAAGCTGCTGCGCCCGGTTGTTGTCGTTTTGCAAACGCAGATTGCAGCAAAACCGGCAAACAAATGGGAACTCAATCACTTTATTACATGAAAAATCAAAGCATTCAACCCGGTTTTGATCCCATCGCGGTTTCCCAAAATGGCAACGCAATCCAAAATACCCCCAACGAGCCGATCAATGAAGAAATAGAACTGATCGAAAAAAAGGTATTCTCCACTCCCCCTGCTCCACGCGTGCCCGAATCACCCGAAGTTGAATCGCTTCGCATGCTGTTAAAGTCTAACCTGAGCAGGCACTCGGCCTCCCCGGCCCTGAAAGAACGGATACGATTATCCATGCTATCCGAGAACAGATTTTAAATCTTTTTCCCTATTCCCGCTCTGGCAACTTGTTGTGGTGCGCTGAAGACCAGCGTACGTTTCTTCGTGTACCCGCGCAGACACGCACCGCAACAAGTTTTCTATTGTTTTGCCTTCTTTTCCAGTTCCGACATGGGATACCGCGCCCTGAGGGTCGATTCGAGCACCAGTTTGCCCTGGTTGAAGTTCTTTTTATAGTACACCAGGCCCAAACCACGCGCATACCATTCTTCGCCGATGCCTTCGGCTTCCCAGGATCCTTCTTTTTCATTGCCCACTACTTCCCGCACGCCCATGCGTACGCAAGGGTATTTTTTACCATCGAAATCAAAATCAGGCGCCTTGCCCAGGTATCGGCGGTTGCGGATCACATAATTGGTACTTGAAGAATCGACCGCCGGATGGTATTGCAATTTGAACAAAAAAACGCCCAACGAGTCGCGCACCTCAAACGGAAATACATCTGCCGACAGGAGTTCGGCTTTGATTTGCCGCATTTTGCCCTCGGTGGTATCGGGCTCGTACAGGTAGTACTCCCGCGCAAGTACGCCGTTGGCTACCACCTGCTCGCTGCGGATTTGCACCACTGCAAACTGGTGGTCGTAATTGGTGGCGGCAAGGTAAAGTGCCGTGTCGCGATCCAGGGTTTTAAAATACCAGTATTCGGGGCGCTTCACGCCGTTTTGAGCCGTTTCGTATTCGTAAACCTGCCCGATTTTCAAATCATTGATCGGAAAATAATAAGCCTTGATGTTTTTTTTGTCCCCACAGGAACAAACAAAGGCAGCCATTGTCAAAATGCCGCCCAGGAAAAAATTGCGCATGAATCTTGAATTTAGATGGGCAAAAATACGGTTTAAAATACCACCGACAGGTACGCCCATACCGCGTGGAGGACAATAAGCCCGTCTATGGCCATTTTCCGGCTGTCAAAATTTTCATTTAAACGAAACAGTCCCTTTATCAGAATGAAATCGAGGCTGTAGGAGAGGATGACAGCCGCCGTCGCCGCCCATTCTGGGTGGTTCTGGCCGACGTATAAAAGTTCTGAAATGGCTGCGGCGCCCAGCAAACAATACATCAGGCGCAAACAGCGCCCTGCGCCCAGGCGGGCAGCCAGGGTGTACAGGCCGCGCGACTGGTCATAAGGGCGGTCGTGCAGATCGTAAGCCAGCGCGAGTGCCGCGACGAACAAAAAGCGGGCGGCAAAAAACGGTGCAATGGCAACAGGAATGTGCGGAAACCAGGGCAGCACGACACCCAACCAGGCCCAGGCGAACGCGACAGCAGGTGTTTTCCAGGTACTTTGCCAGCGCAGGCCTTTTTTTCCGGGCCATTGCCAGCCATAATAGGCGCCCCAGATGAGCAGCGGGACAAACAGTCCGACTTTATGGTTTACATCGAGTTGAATCCAGGAAATGAAAGCCAGGGCTCCGCAAAACCAGGCGTAGGCGCGCACATACAAGTTGGGTTGGGCGAAATGATAGCCGAATATTGCGCCGAAAAACAGCAGTTGCGGCAAAAAGTCGGGCGCGGGTGGCGCAGGCTTTGCAAGGAGGAAGGTCGTTTCGTAAAAAGCCAGGGCTGCACAACCGATCCAGTTGATCTGAATGAATTGTAAAATGAAGGGCGCTCGATGTGTGCTGAAACGTTGCAGGGTGTTGAATGGTCTTCAAACCATACAACACCCTGCGCATAATTAGGTTAGGGGAATATGTTGTTTTATTTAAAAATCACGTTGTAGGTAAGTTTGGAGCCTGCAAAATAAGCCGCGCTGTTTACCAGGCTCTGGATGCCGATATCGGCCAGTTTGTGGTACCATTTGCTGTTTTTGTGGTCTCTTACCAGCGGAATGGTGGCAGAAACCGCTGCGCCGGCGATCAAGGTATTCTGGGTAAGGAAGAGGAAATGGTAGGCATCGGTGAGTTGAACCGGTACATTGGGACGGATGTATTTGTTTTCCCAGGATTTGCTGTTGTCCCACCATTGGCGGTTTGCATGAGGGAAGCGCTTGAAAAAGGCTTCGCGTTTCCACAGAAGGGTTTCGCGCAAGCCCTGATTAACACCGGCTGTAAAAGAAAGCGTGCCGGGCAATATGGCGCGTTTCAGGCTATGTTTGAGATTGAAATGGTATGCGTTATCGGAAGGGCGGGTTTCGAGGCCCAGGTTGGCAGGCTGTGCCACGTTGTTGTGGGTAGAAAATTGAGCCTGGAGGAAGAAAGGGAAGAAGCAGAGAACAAAAACCAGAGATTTCATTTTACAGATTGATTTAGATTGGTGTTGGCGTTGTTTGTGTGCCGTTTGATGATACAAAGATGGCGCGCGCACCTGCTCCTTTTCGGGAGTTTTCGGTTTTTGGCAGGAATCGTTCGGAGTTTGGCAGATTTTGAGCAGGATTGGTTTTTGGGGCTGTACCTGTCAAATCGGCAGATAAAACGGTTTGGCACAATTGTCGACCGTCCTTGCACGCTGGCGCCGAGAACCCGGTTTTTTCACGCGATTAATTTCAAGCCATGTCTTTACAATTTCTGGCCAACGAAGGCCCCTCTGCAAGCGCTTCTTCAGGCGCTATCCCCGTTTTTCAACCGGATGCACACTTGCTCGATGCTTATTCTCAAACCGTAATTGGAGTTACCCGCAAGGTGCGCGATGCAGTGGCCCACTTGAAGGTGCAAAAACAAGAGAAAAACGAGGGCCGCGACCCCGCAGGAACGGGTAGCGGCTTCCTCATCAGCACCGACGGCTATTTGGTAACCAACAGCCATGTCATCAGCGGGGCGCAAAAAATTGAGGCAACCCTGCAAGATGGCCGCTCATTTACCGCTCGTCTGATCGGCGATGACCCATCTACCGATATCGCCGTTGTAAAAATTGATGGCGACAACCTCTCCACCGTCGGGTTTGGCGAAAGCAATAAACTTCAGGTCGGACAAATTGCCATTGCCATCGGAAATCCTTACGGGTTCCAGTATTCGGTGACCGCCGGGGTGGTGAGCGCACTCGGGCGCACCCTGCGTACCCAAACCGGTCGATTGATCGACGATGTCATCCAAACCGATGCCGCTTTAAACCCAGGCAACAGCGGGGGGCCCCTGGTTGATTCCCACGGAAACGTAATCGGAGTCAATACGGCGGTCATTCTGCCTGCACAGGGGTTGTGTTTTGCCGTTGCCTCCAATCTGGCCCGCTGGGTGGTGGGAAAAATCATTCTGGAGGGGAAAGTGCGCCGGGGATACCTGGGGATTAGCGCCCAAACCATTCAATTGCCGCCCAAATGGCTTAGCAACCTGCAGTTGACAACCAGTGGTGGCATCCAGATCATCAATGTGGAACCGGAAGGGCCAGCGGCACAATCGGGCATGCAAAACGGTGATATTCTGGTTCAGTTCAATGGTAAGCCCCTGGGATCTATCGATGATCTGCACAAAGTACTGGATGAAAAAAGCATCGGCGTGGATGCTGCCATCTGGGTGGTGCGCAATGGTGGATTAAAAAATCTTAAAGTGCAACCCGGAGAATTAAAATAACTGCATCTTTGTTTGAAACAGCGCGCCTATTCAGCCCATGGAATGGCGCACTGGTTTAAACTTTATCATTTAAATAAAAGCAAAATGCATACTATTCTGGGAATCAACGGTGCGGTTGGCGCACATTTGGCTGATATTTTAATTCAAAAAAACATTCCCGTGCGCGGTGTGAGCCGCAGGCCATTTCTCGGGCCCTGGGAGCATGTTTCGGCCGACATTCTTGACGCTGAAGCCGTAAACCGGGCGGTAGAAGGATCGGAAGTGGTCTATCTGTTGGTTGGCTTGCCGTATTTGATCAAGGTATGGGAGCGTGACTGGCCGGTGGCCATGAAAAACACCATCGATGCTTGTCTGGCCCATGAGGCTAAACTGGTTTTTCTGGATAATGTGTATGCGCTCGGACTGGTGGACGGTCCTATGCTGGAAGAAACGCCCCATCATCCCATTAGCCGAAAAGGAATTGTACGCGCACGGATCGCCGACATGATGCTGGATGCCATGGAAAACCAGGGTTTGGTGGGAGCCATAGGCCGTTCTGCCGATTTTTACGGTCCCAACACCGATAAAAGTGTGTTGAATTCCACGGTTTTCGATCGTTTTGATGCAGGAAAATCGGCATTTGTAATGGGACGGGCTGATAAAGTGCATACCTACTCCTTTACACTCGACCTTGCACCGGCATTGGCTATCCTGGGAACCGACGAACGCGCCAATGGACAAATTTGGAATCTTCCAACTGATCAAACGCCCTGGACAGGTAAAGACTGGGTAGAAGCCGGCGCAAAAGCCTTTGGTGTAAAACCCAAATTTCAGGAAACCCCCACTTTTATGTTGCGTATTTTAGGCCTGTTTAGTCCGCTTTTCCGCGAATTGATTGAAATGAACTACCAGTACACCCATCCTTATGTGCTGAATTCAGATAAGTTTGAGCGGGTATTTGGCTTGAAGCCAACTCCGGTACAAGATGGTTTGGACCAAACAGTGGCCTGGTATCGTTCCAAAAAGCTGGGCGCCTAATTGGTTTGGGCTGGTTGGATGGCCTGAATCAGGTCATCAAAATGCTCAAACCGCACACCGTGTTGCTGCATGTCCCGAAAATCTTTGAGCAGTATTTCCCAGGGATCGGGAATAGCGCCAAGCTGATTTTTGAGGTATTCCTGATAAGTTTGGATGCTTTTTTCCCGGTCATTGCCCTTGTTGCGCAGCCAGTAGGCATGCCCCAGGTTGGTTTTTACCAAGTTTAAATTGGGGTAATTCGGGTAATTGCCTTCTACATAAATTTGAACCCCTTCCGAATAGGCAATAGACTGATTCAGGGCCTTCTCATCCTGGCTGTGTGCCAGGATTAAATAGTAGGATTGGTTGATTTGCTCGTTGAGCCAAAATTCTTTGATGAGGTAAGAATTGTTGGATGTTTCAATCGCCCGGGCCGATTTTTCAAGGGCAATCTTGCTCCACTGCAAGGCTTTTTCCCATTGCTCCAGCCCAACGTTTTTGTTAAATTGCTGCGCAGCAACCCAGTAATCCACGGTGTTGGAATCCAATTGCCGGTTCAGTATGATCAGGCGATGCAGTTTTTCAGCAAATCGATTCATGTCGGCTGCCTGATCGGGAAAGCGATCGGCGAGATCGTTTAACAGGTATATTGCTTCGCCCAAAGAACGTTCGTCGTTGATTTGGCCGAGTGAAAGAAGGGCCGCGTCTTCATCGTGCAAGAGGAATTTCGAAAGCCCTAATCCGACAGGCGAAGCATACAACAACAATTTTTCTGATTTTTCAAAACAAATGAGCGCTTCTGCGGCTTTTCCCATTTTTAACCAGCTGGTTCCCAACTTGTCATATAATTGATAAGCCAAATTGTCTTCGATGGAATAATTGTATTCGGAATCGGCCGAAAGTTGGCCTCCCAGGTAGGTAAGTCCCTTTTTATAAGCATTGATGGCCTCATTTAATTGGTTTTTATCGGCGAAATACGTTCCAATGTTGGCATAATTGTTTGCCAACAGGAAAAGTTGGGAAGAGTCGCTGTCGAGGCTGTTTCGGCTCGCTTTGAGTCCTTCTAAAAGCGCGATGGATTGCTGGTAATTTTTCAGTGCAAGCGGACTTTGCATTTCAAAGACGCCCCAACTGAACAGGTTTTCAGCCCGCTTGAATGAAATTTCGTGCAACAAATGCCGGTATTCGTTGGCATTAAAGCGTTGCAATGCCTGGGCATCGACATATGCTTTTTGCCAATATTGGTCTTTTTGCGCGTAATTGATCGTGTTTTCGGCCTGCAAATCGTATCGAATGATGTTCCAGCGCAATCGTTTTTCCGGATTTAAGGACAGGTCGTCGTCTTTGGCGCCAGAACCTGTGCATAAATCACCCAAATCGAGCAGACCATTGAACAGCGCGCAAATACAATTGATTTGATCGGATCCCAGCAATTCATATTCGGCAAGTTGCTCAATTTTGCCTTTAAGCGTATCTAATGGCTGATTATCGAAGTTTGTTGCCAGAATTTGATTTTTTCGAAGACTAAAAACCCAATCAGAAAATTGGTTGCTTGCGGTTCTGGTATCGCCTTTGAGCAAGGCCGTGAACGCTGCAGCCTGTTGTGCTTCAGGGGGCGAATTGAATTCAGCGTTCATTGTTGCGACAATTGTTTCTGCCCGTGACAGGTTATTGCGCAAAACAAGTTTCCAATGGAAGTCGGAATACATTTGCAGCAAAGTATTTTGAAGCAGTTTCCGGGTTTCATCGCCAAGTTTTTGGTACAGTACAAATGCGCGTTCGCAGTAAGCTTCTACCTGTAAAATATTGTTGCTTTGAGAGGCCTGTCGGGCGTAATATTCAAAGAAAGACCGGATCAGGGGCCATTCGCCGGAAGTTGCCAGTTGTTCAAAGTTTCCCGGGTAATTCAGGGCAGCTTCCAGGTTGTAGGCCTGAATTTGTTCGTAATTAAAAGGCAAAAGCCTCCGGTAAGTGCTCTGCGCTTTGGAACGGATGCTTTCCGGGTTCAGATCGCGGGTGGCCAGGGTATTGTTTCCATTGAGCTGCCGAAGTTGAGCGCCCTTATTTAAAAACACCATTGATTGAACGCCATTGGTTTCGGTATTTCCCATCGCGGGCAAACGGCGATTTTGATCGGTATTGGTCAGGTCCCACAATTCGATGCTTCCGTCTTCAAATCCCATTGCCAATACTGGCTGGTTTTCCATAAAGCACAAGGATGTAATTTGGCCCGAACGCCAATGGTTGTTCCGTGCCAGTTCGTCGAGCAATTCATTGCAGTTGAATACCCGAACATCCGTGTTGTTGGAGAAGGCCATTTTTTCCCCGTTTTGGCTCACCACCACCTTGGAAATTTTGTAATTGTGCAAGCGCACCGCCTTCATTTTACTTTCCGGATGCGCATAATCCCAAATTTTTGCGGTGGTTCTAACTTTATTCGGGTCGTCTCCTAAGTGCTTCAGCACGAGCACCACTTGAGAGGAGTTGGGGATAAACTGAACATCCAGAATCTGTTCATTAAATGATTTCACAGGCATTTCAGAAAAAGTACTCAAATCCAAAATGTGCAAGGAAGTTCCATTTTCTACCACGGCGGCATATTTGCTTTGCGGGTCAATTCGGGCCATGGTTGCAACATCCGAACGAAAACCCAGAGGCAATGGCAACTCCATTCCGTTTATAAATGGCAGAAATGCCAGTTTTTGATCGAGATTCAATACCAGAACGCCTTTTTCCGACACCGCCAGTAATTTTGCGGCCGTTCCAATTTCCCTGGGCGCCTGCTCGGGCTGCTCGGCTTGATGGAACCATATTTTTTTATCCTGCAACCGTACTACAACAGATCCATCCGGGCCAAGCAAGGCTGTATCGGATTTAGGAAGGTTTTTGAGCCAGTCATTTTGGCGGGCGGAAAGATCCCAGGCGTATAAGGCGCCAGTGTAGGACAGCGCAAACAGCCAACGTTTGTCGGGAGAGAAAGCCCCAAATTGCGTAAGCCAATCGTTTTGATTTACAAAAACACCAAAAAGCACATTCCCATTGGTGTTTTCACTAATCACCAAACGGTCAAGATTGTTTCCATCTGCCTGAAGCATCCGGGTTGTCAGTTGGGCATCGGCTGAAACTGCCATAATTTCGCCCGGGAATTGCAAAAACACCGGAATGATCTTGCTGGAATCAACGCTGGCATCAAGCACATAAAGTAGGGAGGTATCGCTCTGAATCAGAATCCGATTGGCCTCCGGGTATATTACCGATCTATACACTGTGGCGGGGAAGTCTGCCAGGGAATACGTTCGATTATTGTCCCAGGTTTTATTCCTGGTATTGTAACGCCATATTTCCAATTGTCCATCGAGGTGCAACCAAAGGTCGGCGCCTTGAACGGCGAAGCTGCTCAGAGCGCTCGAATTATGGGTAAAAAATCGTTCAGGCTCAATTTTGCGTGTAACAGGGCCTTTTTTCATTCCGAAAAAATCGGCGTAGTTGATCGAGTATATTTCTTTTTCATTTACATCGTAGTAATAAAACTGATAGGGGGTAACATAGGTCAAAACTGGCGAGATGCCATCGTTCTTCCAATGCACAGGAACAAACTGGTTGGGCCCACGCCAAAACAGCACCTCCTCTTTGTTGGAAAAAATAAGTGTTTTGCCATCAGGAGCCGCCTCAAATTGATCGTAATTATCTTTCAAAAGAATGGGTTCCTGTGGCTCGAAATTACTTGCACTCCAGGTCCAGAGTAAGTTTTGCCCTTCTCCATAGGCGTAAATTTTGCCGTTTGTGCCTTTGCCAAGTTGCGCCACCTTTGTATTTCTGGGCATGTTTCCTGCCAGTTGATAACAAAAAGGCACCTGCAGCGTTTGGTTTTGTACCGAAGGTTTGTAATACCAGGCATCCAGCATGGCCTGGATACACTTGGGATTGTTGGAGGGCGCTATGTATTGATTGGCAAAATCGGCGAGCCGATAAGCCATGGTACGATCAAATTGGCTGAGCATGCGTTGTGCCTCGGTGGCGAGATTGTCGGCTATGGCATGCCGGGCCTGGCGCACAGCTTCCCGTTCTTTTTCGCGCAGTTCGGCATTGGCCGCCTCCTTGCACTGGGCAATTTTATCATTCATGCGCTGGCGCTCGCTTTGGTTGGCATCGGCGCAACTTTTTGCGGCCCGGTACAATTTTGCGGCATCATCCCAATATTTTTTAGCAAAGGCCAAATCGGCCTCTCTTTTGGTTATATTGAAGCAACTATCGCCTTTGAATTGTAAAAACTGCCGACTAGGTGTATAACTCGGCCGCGTCAGTTCAAGGTTTTTGAGCTGACGTTTACCAGTAGGAGCCTGCTTTTTTTGCGCCTCGAGGGTGTCGTACAGGGGCGCCTGAATTACCGCATTTTGTTGGTAATACAAGGAAGGATATTCCTTTTGGGCCGAAAGGCAAACAGGAAACAAAAGCAGAATTGCTAGGTATTTCATCAATCGAATCTTGTGCATGGGAATAGAAGAACCATCGGGATAGTTCAGTCGGGTAAAATTACCGAATAATTGACGCAAAACGCTGAATCCGGGGCTCCAAAGTACATAATTATCCCCAACACCCTGGGAACGACAGGATGTAAGGCATTAAGGGGCAATGATTTTCAATAATTTATACAAAATTTCAGATGAGCAGGCAATAGCTTATAAGAAATCTACATCTACGGCATATGGATAGCTCATCAGGTATTCAAGGGCCTTTTCTATGGGATATTGTTCGTACACAAAGGCATACAACATATCGGTAATGGGGACGTGCAGTTTGTAGTGTCTGGCGAGCAATCGGGCAATTTTCAGGGTACGCACGCCTTCTGCGAGTTCAGGCATATTGGCGCGTATTTCGGCAGCGGTTTCGCCTTTTGCGAGCCGCACACCAAAACTGTAATTGCGCGAATTGGTGCTGGTTGCGGTTGCCACCAGGTCGCCAATACCCGCCACGCCAATGAAAGCCTGGCTGGAAGCCCCCAGCGATTTGCCGAAATACACCATCTCTGCCAGTCCGCGCGCAATGAGCAACCCCTGAATGTTTCTGCCCAAACCCAAACCGCCCAACACGCCCGATCCGAGTGCGATGATGTTTTTAAGTGCGCCGGCCAATTCTGCACCCAACAAATCATAGGAACCGAATACATGGAACCGATTGCTGTTCAATGCTTGTTGTCCGGCTTGAATTACTTCCCGAAAGCGGCTGCCTACCAGCGTGGCTGCAGGTTGACCGGCCATGATTTCTGCCGCCAGATTGGGCCCCGAAAGGCAGCCTACCCGTACGACGCTGCTTTCTTCCTGCACCACCTCGCTCATGGTACGCACATGCGCCCGACTGATGAGGATATCGCTTCGATCGAGATCTTCTTCCTCAAGGCCGCGCAAATCAAAACCTTTGGTGCCATGAATCACCATATGATGCGGGCGCAGGTATGGGCCCAGCGCCTGCATCATACTTCGGAAATGATTGGAAGGTAATATCGGCATAATTAAAGTGCAATTTCGGGCTATTTCTTCCAAATCATTGGTTGCAGTAACCCCTTCCAGAATTTGCACGCCATTGTGCATACGCGTTTGATTGATGGCTTGCACCACCTCTGGCCTGCGGCTGTACAACAATACTGCTGCATTCCGGGCCAACACGTTGGCGATGGCCGTGCCAAAACTGCCTGCGCCGATAACGCCCACCGGATTAAAAGAACTCGCCATGTAAAAATGGGTTAAGGTTGGTTTTGTAAAATGGTTTTAGCCCAAATCTGCTGTCCATTGGCATCATATACGGTGATATCCATTTGCCGATTGAGTCGCGGGCCGCTGAAACGCAGCATCGCAAAGTTATGTTGTGCCGCAATTGTTTCGGATATGCGCAGGGCATTTACTTCTTTGGTGAGTGCATCGGTGTATGGGCCTGAGGTGAACGGCGAGGTGGTAAGATCGTATACCCAATTGCCTTTTCCGTTTTTATAGGCACTTAGCTCGGTAAAATGGCGGTCGCCCGTTAGAAAAACCACGTTTTTGATGTCCTCTTTTTCAATAAATGCCAAGATGCTGTCGCGTTCAGCCTTGAAAAAATGCGCATAGGTTTCACTGTTTTCACTGGTGGTAAGCACCTGGCCTCCAATGGCAACCAATTTGAATGGAGCGCGGCTATTGGCCAAGGCGCCTTTCAACCAGGCCAATTGCTCTTTTCCCAATGCGGTACGAGGGCATTCGTCGCAATAATTGGGCGTTCGGAAATACCGGTTGTCAAGCAGAAAAAATTCCATATCGTTGTATTGGAACCAGGTTGTGCAGCCTTTGTTTCCATTCACACCGTAAGTCGGGTTGCCCCAAAATGCTTTGAACACATCCCAGGAGGTTTCTTTGTGTACCCAGGTTCCGTCGCAATCGTTGGGGCCAAAGTCGTGATCGTCCCAAATGGCATAATGGTTGGCTTGGGCAAGCAAGGGCTGAAGTTCGGGTAGGGCGCGGTCGTGGGTATACCGATGCAACATGCCCGTGCGCGTTGCCCAATCGGGTTCCCGGTAATATACATTGTCTCCCAGCCACAGCATTACATCCGGTTTTTGGTTTGCAATGCTGGTAAATATTTGATAATCAGATCCGTATGGTTTTCCAGGCCGATCGTACTCCGTTTCGTTAATGTAGGCACAACTTCCGGTTGCTACCGAAAATGCAGGCGGATCGGTGCGGTACTGCCACAAGGCTTGGGTTTTAAAAACGGTTGGATAGGCAAATTGCAACACCTTGCCATCCAATACCAATTCATAAGCATAGGTAAGGCCTGGCTCAAGCTGGTCGGCTATGAGATGGGCTGTATATCCATTAATTTTTTCTGTTCGAACCGGATCGGTGCTGTAACGCTGTTCAGGCTTGTCTTGCGGCCAGTAATTCACAGTGAAAACGCCCGGACCCGAGGCCTGTGCCCAAATAAGTACTTCTTTCATATCGGCATACCCCAACATGGGGCCGCTAACAAGTTGGGTACCGGCTTTTTGCGCCCAAGCGGCGCTTGTAAACATCAACAACAAGAGGAAGAGGAAATTGCGTACCATCGGTCAGAATTTTTAAGGCGAAGGTAAGGCAATACGAATGGAAACGCCACAGTGTTTTGAAAGGTGAAGTGCATAGGATTTGCTTAATTTTGGCAAAAATCAAAAATTGAAAAATAAAATATTGAAAAAGTATTGACTTTTATTTTAAATGCCCGTAATTTTGATTCAGTTTAAAATTTAAAAGGAGGCTGCCATGATTCAACTACCTAGAGTCCTTTCGCTTTTAATCCTGTTCTCCTTACCTGTTGCATTGCGTGCCCAAGCAGTAAAAACTTTTTCCAAATCGTTCAACACTGAGGATAAAGGGATTTTAAGGCTCGATTTACCGGGCGCGATCGACGTGAAAATTTGGGATAATCCCTGCATTCGCTTCGAAATTAATGTTTCGCTTCCCGCTGGAAATGCTTCTATGCTCAACGAACTTGCCAATGTGGGTCGGTACAACCTGGCCTCCAAAGCTGCGCCACCAGAAGATGTTTTAATTATTACGGCGCCCAACCTTCAAAAACAAGTCCGAATTAAGGGAGAAACCATGCCGGAAACGGTATCCTACACCGTTTTTGTGCCAAAAAACATGGCTCTGGAACTCCCCAATGCCGTTAGTCTGGCAGAAAAAAAGTAAAAAGCCAAAAGCCTTTCTGAAAAGCCGACAGCGCGGGCCGAAAACCCGAATTGTCGGCTTTTCAGTTTATTTAAACCATTTTTGCCTACAATTCGACGCAGTGCGCACTGCTTTTTTGCCAAAAAATCAATTTTTTTATTTGATATAAAAATTTAACTTTTTAAATATTTTAAAAATATTATTTTAAATATCTTACAAATGTTTCCTTCCAAATTCGTTTAGGTAAATATCTGCTCACTTTTATAAAACATGAAAAAAAAACACATGCGCTTTATCCGTTGAGGCAACCTACTTTTGAGTCGCTGTTTTGAAATACAATGTACGCTTCATGCATTTTATGGGCCTACAGAACCGTGGTTTTTATGTAAATAACCCCTTGTTCTGTTCCCCCAAAAAAGGGTAGGAAGCGTTGCGTTCCAAAGGGTTCTCTGGAGCCCGACACGGTATTTGTACGAAAGGCTGTATCCTGGGGCTTATTGTAGCGGATTTGTCTTGAAAGCCATTTACAAAAGCGCGCAGCGCGATGTATACCAGGATTCGCCGGATTTTGTGGATAAATCAGGATGGATTTCGCTGACTTATAATGATTTATAAAGATCGTTATGCACAAAATCTGGTGGCGTAGTGTATATCAAGCAGTTTTAAAGGTTTTTACCCGTAAAACAAGCAAAACATGTGTGGATTTGTAGGTATTTTTGGCCAAAAGGGCGATGTCAACCTGCGCGAGCAAGCGCTGAATATGTCGAAAAAATTGAGACATCGGGGCCCCGATTGGAGCGGAATTTATTCGGGCGATAAGGCCATTCTGGCCCACGAGCGCCTGGCCATTGTTGATCCTGCTTCTGGCGGCCAACCCTTGTACAGCCCCGATAAGCAGCAAGTACTGGCCGTTAATGGAGAAATATACAACCATCGCCAGCTCCGAAAAGGATTTGACGCAAATTATACCTTCCAAACGGAATCAGATTGTGAAGTGATTTTGCCGCTTTTCCGTAAAAAAGGCAAAAACTTCCTGGATGAACTCAACGGGATATTTGCTTTTGCCCTGTATGATGCCGAACACGATGCTTTTCTGATCGGGCGCGATCACATGGGAATCATTCCCCTGTACATGGGATGGGATCAATTTGGTAATTTTATGGTCGCCTCCGAATTGAAAGCCCTGGAAGGGGTGTGCAAACAAATCCGGGAATTCCCGCCGGGCCACTTTTTGTACAGCCCCGATGGCCTGGAACCGCAACGCTGGTATACCCGCGAATGGACTCATTTTGCCGCTGTTGAGCACAACTTGTCCGATCTTGGCGCGCTTCGAAACGCCCTCGAACACGCAGTGGAACGACAACTCATGTCGGATGTACCTTACGGGGTTTTGCTTTCAGGCGGGCTGGATTCATCCATCATTGCTGCCATTGCAAAAAAATATGCACCCCGCCGCATCGAAACCGGCAGCATCAGCGAGGCCTGGTACCCTCAGTTGCACTCCTTTGCGGTTGGTTTGAAAAACTCGCCCGACCTCGCTGCTGCCCGGAAAATGGCCGACTTCCTGAAAACGGTACACCACGAAATCCATTTCACCATTCAGGAAGGCCTCGATGCCATTCGCGATGTAATTTACCACCTCGAAACCTACGATGTCACCACTGTTCGAGCGTCTACACCCATGTACCTCATGGCGCGGGTCATCAAATCCATGGGCATTAAAATGGTGCTTTCAGGAGAGGGTTCCGATGAATTGTTTGGTGGATATCTCTATTTCCACAAGGCCCCAAATGCACAGGCTTTTCACGAAGAAACGGTGCGTAAACTTGAAAAATTGCACTTGTACGATTGCCTGCGCGCCAATAAATCGCTTGCTGCCTGGGGCGTGGAAGGCCGGGTGCCTTTTCTCGATAAGGAATTTATGGATGTCGCCATGCGCATCAACCCCGAAGACAAACGTCCCGGAAACGGCCGAATTGAAAAATGGATCCTGCGCAAAGCTTTCGAAGATATTTTGCACCCCGAAATTGCCTGGCGACAAAAAGAACAGTTCTCCGATGGAGTAGGGTATAGCTGGATCGATACGCTCAAGGCCATCACCGCGCAAGCCGTAAGCGACGAAGAACTCGCGCATGCCCAGTACCGTTTCCCGGTTCATCCGCCCAGAAGCAAGGAGGAATATTTTTATCGGAGCATTTTCGCAAGTCATTTCCCAACGGATGCCGCTGCCGCCTGTGTGCCTTCGGCGCCCTCGGTGGCCTGCTCCTCACCCGAGGCGCTTGCATGGGATCAATCGTTCCAAAACCTCAACGACCCCTCAGGCCGCGCCGTAAAATCGGTGCACCTGGATGCCAACGAATAAAAGCCCCCACTTGACTATCCCAAAACAAAACCCGAAATTTGCCCGAAATTGCCGTCTGATGCACATTCGTTTTTTTGGGGCCCTGCTCGTTTGTTTCCTGTCTTCGCATACCATCCAAGCCCAGATGGAGCGCACCATGTACCAGGTTTTTGAGATAGATTCCATCAAGCAAGTTCAATTGGATCTCGCCGGAATATATGAACTGAAGGTGTGGGCCGGTAGCAGTATTCTGGTGGAAACCAATATCCAGATTTCGCATGCCTCTCCGGAAATATTGAATTTTTTGATCAAACAAGGCCGCTATGATGTGGTTGCTGATACGCTCTCGCCGGAAAATATGCGCCTGAAAACAAAAATCCGCGACAGAAAACCAATTAAAACGCCCGATGGCGAATGCACAGAAATTGCTACCACCAAACTGTTTGTGCCCGATACTTTTATCTGGACCGACGACAAGAAAACCCTCCAGCGTAAACCGCAGGAAAAGCCATGAACTGCCG
>JAGWYI010000540.1 GCA_018969455.1 Bacteroidota bacterium
TTCTAATCAATTAAGCTCCTAAATACCGAAATTTAATACCCAAATTCCGTTGCAAATGTATATTTTAAAACTAAATTTGATATTTTATTTTGGGTAAATTTTTTTATTCAAAAGCGGATTTTTTTGTACAACTTTTACATTGGTGCGGTTTGAGGCACTTTCTTTTGTAAAATGCCGCTATTTTTGTATTGTAAAACACGCCATTTCAGCCTATGAAAAATGTTGTATTCGTTGCCGCGCTGGGCTTTCTGCTCCCCTGCATCCACGCACAAACACCAGTCAGTTACGACAGCATCCGCGTCTGTTGCCTCAATCCTTGTAATGGCGCCATTTTACCCCTCAATACCCTTGAAATAAACGGCAGTGGCAATGGAATTCCCAATGTTAACTGGTTCGTCCAGTCGGACGACAATGGGTGCGTTCTGATTCCCGGCAATGTGATTCCAGGGATAAGCAATGGCACGATTACCCCTGTTTTAAAGGATACAACCCCGTTGCGTGGATTGGATTTGTATGATCTGGCGCTCATTTCGAGGCATATTTTGGGATTAGAGCCCTTGGCCGACCCTTTCAAGCGTATTGCTGCCGACGCAAATTTAAACGGCAGTGTGACCAGTTTCGACCTATCGGAAATACGCAAACGTTTGTTGGGCATTTATTCGGAATGGATTAATGCCAATGAATTTCGTTTCGTCGATACCAGTTACGTTTTCCCGAATTTTACCAATCCGTATCCTGCCCCGCCTTCTACGGGCAATTCCACGGTGAAAAACATCGGTTTTTGGGCTGTAAAAACGGGCGATGTAAACTGCAGTGAAAGCACCGATTCGGCAGAAATCTGGCACAACTTGCCTTTCCGCACCCTGGAAATGCGCGATGAATACGTAAAAAACGGCGATTTGATCAAAGTTGCCCTATATCCCGGGAAAAGCGCCGAATGGTATGGTTTGTTTTTTAACCTTGGGATAGACCCGGAAAAACTCAAACTTTTGGATCTTGAAACGGGTTACCTTTCCAACTGGAATACAGACGGGTTTGGTGTTTTTGCCGATCACATTACCGGACTTTGGTTTGCGCCCAGCCCGCAATGGATTCAATCGAGTCCTATTGTGTATTTTAAATTCAGGATTTTGCAATCTGGCTGGCTTCATGATGCCATCCGGCTGCGGGAAGAAACACCCTATATGCGCAGTTATGGCTATTCTGCCAATGCCGCTAAAATGAAATTGAAACTTGAATTTATCAAACCGCAAAAAAGTGCCTCAGCCGCTTCTAACTGGAGTAACATACGTGCCTACCCCAACCCTTCCAGTGATGCTGTGGTGCTGACATTCGATCAAAAAGAGACCGACAATGCCTGCCTGATGCTTTTCGACGCCTTCGGGCGCCTGGTTTGGCAATCGGAAAAGGATTTAACCGATGCTTACCAGGAACTCGTGATTCCGGCAGAGGCCTTTTCTGAAAACGGTGTGTACAGCTGGCGACTCCAATCGGGCAAATGGGTAGAAACCGGAAAATTGTGGCATACAAAACCCTGAATGAAACAAGACCGATCCTGTAAATAAATTTATTACCATATTTGGCTGTCGTTTGCGCACAGGCAAAAGACCCGTTTTTTAGAAAACTTTAATACACCCGACGCTGGAAATGCGGTGAATTGTCCTTATTTTTGGGGTAAAAAATGAGATACACGCAACTGTTGGTTATCCTTGCTTTTTTGAGTGCCTGCAATCCCGTATATCAATCGCTTACCCTGTCGTCTGATGTAGTGCGCCTGGATTCAGACCAATCCTTCAAATTTGAAAATGACACCTTACGCGTTTTGTATGATTTTCAAAGCATGAACGGCGCCTTGCGGTTTCGCATTTACAACAAATTGTCGAAACCCCTCTACATCAACTGGAAAGAATCGGCCTTTATCCTTGACGATCAATTTTCTACTTATTGGCTAGATGAATATGTTACCAATGGATATGTATACAACAAGTACTTTGATTGGGAGGGCTATTTTCGTTTGCGCGGGCCTTACATTTTTGCCGTAGCACATCGACAGGATCCTGTTTCTTTTATTCCTCCGGCTTCGGAATTGGCACAATTTGAATACATTGTAAAGCCAGGAAGCGCATACAATCCAGTTCGACTAAAAAGCCTGGCCGAGCCAAACGGCGTTCTGGAAGAAAAGAAAAAGATGCAATACCGATTTGAAAAGGAACGTACACCTCTAAAATTTCGCAATTACCTGACATTCAGTTTAGACGAAGCCGGCAGCAAGAAATTTGCATTTACCCATACTTTTTGGGTTTCGGAAGTAAAACAGGCGCCTAGATCCGAGATGTTTGGACCTTCGGCTGAAAACCATGCGTATGTGGAACACTACCTGCTATTTCCACATCCGAAAAACCAGGAATATTTTGGTCCTAACCGATTTTTTTTGCGGGCGCCTAAAGATGGTATCTATGAACCGGATGCCTCCTTAACACCCACCCGAATTTTACCCAAACCGCAAAGGTAAACGCCTCTTTTCCCCCTTCAAAAACCAAACAAGTCGGCCAAACCTTTGGTGATGGCCAGGGTGCCCATACCGGTTAAAATGTACATCCAGGTAATGGAGGAGCCGTCAGATTGGTAGAAGAAGAAAGTTATGCAAAAGCTGAGGGCCATGCACAGCACACCAAGCCCAAACCACCGCAATCCACGTCCGAATAAATCTTGTTTTTGCGGCAAATTAGGCTGCTCCGGGTTGTCTGTTTGGGCAGGAACGCCCTCCAATTGATTTGATGGTTTGGTATCCATGTAGCACAGTGGAATTTTTGTTTGAAAAACTGGACAGGGACAGGGGTACGCAAATAAAAACTCAAAAAATAAATACAAGCATCATTTTGAAATTTGCATCAGGTGCAAAATTACAATTTGTATTTTACAGGCAATATTACGATAACTTTTGAAAATCGAATCGTAACAGTTTAAATATTTTAGAAACTGTTTTAAAACCTCCGGGATAGATGAAAGGTAAAGATTTTGGCGCCAGGCAAGGCTTATTTTTGAGGGAATAGCCATGTCCTATTGCCGAAAAAA
>JAGWYI010000541.1 GCA_018969455.1 Bacteroidota bacterium
GAAAACCGGTTCATTTCTGTTTGCAGCGCTTCATGGCAAATGTACATCAAGCTTTTGCGCGGGTAATTGAATGGATTTGGGTGGGGGAAGGGTTTTTTGCGCAGGAAAGGGCGGTTTTTTGGGCCACTCCAGGCGATTGACAAGCGGATGTGCGTGCCTTGCCGCAATTTTAAACCAAACTTAACCTCCCGCACACGCCTGGGCGCGCAAGGGGTCGTTTCTTTGTAGATTGCTAAAACTTTCTTCTTATGAAACACCTGGCCGCTATATGCGCGTTTTTCTTGCTGCTTTTATCGCATGTTTCTTTCACCCAAACCCGCAGCACCCTCATGGTGCCCGGCCGTGAAGCCTATTGCCGCATTGATACTGCCGGCAAAAGCGTGATTCCCAGCGGACGCTTCATCCACCCGGCAGGGAAGGTGACCCGCATCGCCCGCGCCGCTTTCGGACTGGATATTTCGCCCGACCAAACCCAGGCGCTGGTGCTGCACAACAACGGCGTGCTGACCCGGGTAGATATGACGTTTACCCAAGCTGCCGCGCAAGTGCCTGTCGCTTCTGAAATCGTGCGCCTGGCTTTGGCCCAAAAACGCTTTAATAATTCCACCTATCTGGGCGTAGCGTATGCCTCCGACAACCATACGGTGTATCTCAGCGGGGGCGACGACGGCTCCATCGCAGTATGGGATACGCGCAGCATGCAAAAAACCGACAGCATATCACTCAACGGCTTTTGCAACGGGCTTAAATACGAAGATTCCTTCACCTCGGATATTGCCATTGATGCCAACAAAAACCAGTTGCTGGCACTCGACCGCGCCAATTTCCGCCTGGTAAAAATCGACCTGAAAACGCGCAAGCTGCTTGCTTCGATACCAGCGGGCCGCATTCCATTTGGCATCCGTCTGACGCCCGATGGCAAAAAGGCGCTGGTGGCCAATGTGGGCCTTTACGAATACCCGCTGGTGCCCGGCGTCACGCCTACCAACAAAGACAGCATGATGTTGAAGTTTCCGCTCTTCGGCATCCCTTCCAAAGAAGCAGAGGAGGGCGTGCGCCTGCCCGATGGTCGTTTTATCCCCGGACTCGGTTCGGCATTAGCCGATGAGGCCATGAGTGTGTGGGTAGTGGATCTGGAAAAAGACCAGGTTGTGAAAAAACTCAAAACCGGCTACCAAATCGGCGAAAAAGTGGAAGATACGGAAATCGTGGGCGGCGCCAGTCCGAACTCCATCGCATCGGGCAGCAAGTATGCCTATGTCTCCAATGCAACCAACGATCTCATTGCGGTGATTGATATTCGTAAAAACAAGATTGTTAAAAACATACCATTGAAAGTAGATCCACGGATCGACCGTTTTCGGGGGGTAACACCCTTTGGCTTGTGTTTGTCGAAAGATGAAAACCGTTTGTATGTGGCATGTCTGGGCCTGAATGCCGTAGCGGTAATCGACACCAAAAAACGCGCGGTAATCGGTTATATCCCAACGGGTTGGGGTCCGACGCGGGTGATGCTCACCCAAAATGATCAAAAATTGGTGATCCTGAGCGCGCGCGGGTATGGCGCGGGCCCGAACGGCGGCAAGGGCTTTGTTGCACCACCCCAGGGCACTTACATAGGTGATATTCAACTCGGAACCTTTCAAGTGGTGGATGTGCCGGGCGAAGCGCAACTCGCCGGTTATACCAAAGAAGTGCTGGACAATACCTTTGTATCGGTTGCTTTAAAAGACGACGGGCAAAACCCCTGTCCGCCCGGACCAGGCGGACGCAAGAGTCCGATCAAGCACATCGTGTACATCACCAAGGAAAACCGCTCTTTCGATGAAGTTTTTGGACAAATACCGGGGGCAAAAGGCGACCCGAGCATAGCCCGTTTCGGGCTGGATCGGGATGTGGTGGTGCAGAAAGACACCTTTCACCACGTAGATGTAATGCCCAATCATGTTAAAATTGCCAAACAATGGGCCGTTTCCGACAATTTTTACTGCGATTCGGATGCCAGCATCCACGGGCATCACTGGCTGGCGGGTACCATGCCCAACGAATATGTGGAGGCCAATTATCCGGCAGAAAGTTCTTTTAATCCCTTTTCCAAGGCACCCGGCCGGCGCATGCCGCTCACCATCGGGGGCGTGGATCCGGAAGATTACAACGAAATTGGCGGCATTTGGGATAATCTGGAGCGCCATCATATTTCCTATTGCTCTTTTGCGCAAAGCAATGAGTTTGCTGCTGCTTACGAGCAATGGAACGACACCCTCATCGGGACAGCGCACGCGGTGCCCTGGCCGATGCCGAAAACGCTGCTCGACCATACTTGCCGCGATTACGCCGGTTTTAACATGAACATACCCGATCAGTTTCGGGTACTGCAATTTGAACGGGAAATGAAAAAACGCTGGTTGTCGGGCAAGGAGCCTTTTCCGCAGTTGATTTCCATGCAGTTACCCAACGACCACGGGGCGGGCATACGGCCAGATGATGGTTATGTGTGTCACGAATCCTACATGGCCGACAACGACCTGGCGCTGGGCCGAATTTTGGAATTACTGAGTCAGTCGCCCTGGTGGGACAGCATGCTGGTGATCGTGACCGAGGATGATCCGCAGGGAGGGGTGGATCATTTGGATGCGCACCGCAGTGTGCTCCTGCTCGCAGGCCCGTACGTGAAAAAGGGCTACGTTTCGCATCGGCATGCGAATTTCGGGTCTATTTTACGCACCATTTACACCATTTTAGACATTCCCTGCGTCAACCAATACGATCAAACGGCTACTTTGCTGGATGATTGCTTTACGCCGGAAAAAGACAAAATGGGTTACAGTGCCAAACCGCACGATGCGCGGATTTTTGATGCGCAAAAGGCGTTTAAAAAATACCAGCGCGACTTCAACTGGCGGGCGGTAGATCAAGGGATGAAAATGGACGATGAGCGGGACATGCGTATTCAATTTTATCAATTGCGCGGTCGTTAATCGGGGCGTATGAGCAAGGATAAAAATAATGCAGCCAATCGGAGAATTCCGGATTGGCTGCATTTTATTTCTTTAAAATGTTGATTGTCAAAT
>JAGWYI010000542.1 GCA_018969455.1 Bacteroidota bacterium
GCATTCTGTAATTCGACGAAACAATAATACCTGCACCTTTGTATCTTTCAAATGATTCTGTTTATCCCAATCGTGTTTTTCCCTTATTTTCAATAGCATGACAAGTACTTCCATCTTCTTAATCTGGGCATTTTCTATGCTCACTGTCGCCGCCGTTTCCCAGACGCTTCAAACCGTGCCTTTTGTCGATTTGAATAAATATGCAGGTAAATGGTATGAAATCGCCTCTTTCCCACAACGGTTCCAAAAAGGATGCAACTGCACCACGGCAACCTATACCCTGAGCGAAAAAGGCTTTGTGGTGGTTGAAAACCGATGCAACAAGGGCAGCGTAAGGGGCAAAATTTCCTACATCAAAGGGAAAGCATTTGTGGTTAAAAACAGCGGCAATGCAAAATTAAAAGTGCAGTTTTTCTGGCCTTTCCGCGCCAAATACTGGATCATTGATTTGGCCGATGATTACAGTTATGCCGTCGTGAGTCATCCGAATAAAAAATACTTGTGGATCCTTTCAAGAACCACAACGCTTGACCCAAGCATTTACAAGGACATTTTAGACAGATTGAAAGAGAAGGGGTTTGATTTGAGTTTGTTAAAAAATACAACACAAATTTAAAAAGCCGTAATTCGGGACTTTTGGAAGGAAGGCGATGACAAGGTGGTATATTGGAAGAAATTGAATTAAAACGCATACCTTTTGGGCATTTTAAACACTTCCACAACCCACTTGTAAATGGAAATCGGTATAGACAGTTTTGCCGCGAATTTTGATGCCACCACGACCCATTTAAACAGCCAGGACGCCCTGGCTTTGTTACTCGAACGCATAGAATTTGCCGATAAAATGGGGCTGGATGTATTCGGCATTGGCGAGCATCACCGCAAAGAGTTTCTGGATTCTGCGCCGACCCTGATTCTGGCGGCGGCGGCGGCGCGTACCCAGCGCATTCGGCTCACCAGTGCGGTGACCGTGCTCAGCGCCGACGATCCGGTGCGGGTTTTTCAAAATTTTGCTACCCTCGATTTATTATCCAAAGGGCGGGCCGAAATCGTGGCGGGGCGGGGTTCTTTTGTGGAGGCCTACCCGCTGTTTGGCTTGAATTTGCACGATTACGATGCTCTTTTTTCCGAAAAACTGAAATTGTTGCTCAAAATCCGCGACAACGAAACCTTGAGCTGGAGCGGAAGGTTCCGCCCTGCGCTGCACAACCAGGCTGTTTATCCACGGCCGGTACAGCAAAAATTGCCCATTTGGCTGGGCGTGGGAGGTACGCCCGATTCCTTTATCCGCGCCGGTGTGATGGGGCTTCCCCTCATGGTGGCCATCATCGGCGGCGAAACGGGGCGCTTCCGGCCTTTGGTGGATCTTTACCGCGAGGCTGGTAAGCGGGCCGGACATGCACCGGAAAGTCTGATTGTGGGCATGCACGCATTTGGCTATGTGGCCGAAACGACGCAACAGGCTAAGGATGAGATGTTTGAAGGGTATAAAATCGCCATGTCGGGCGCGATTGCGCAGGAGCGCGGGTTTCCACCGGTCACCCGCCCCCGTTTTGATGCGCAAGCGGGCGAATTGGGTGCGTTTCTGGTGGGCAGCCCGCAAGAAGTGGTCGAAAAGATTGTGCGACACAGCGAAGCCCTGGGTGGCCTGTCGCGCGTTTCGTTTCAAATGGATACGGCGAGCCTGGAGCATGATAAACTCATGAAATCCATCGAATTGATTGGAACCAAGGTGATGCCATTGCTTCGGCAACGGCTGCAGTTTGTCTGATTTGGGTTTAGCCGATTTTTCGGATGGTCAATTTTTAAATATAAAACCATGCCTCCGCGTAACGCTGTGGCCCTTTTTTTCTCCGTGTATCTCCATGCCCTTGTGTTGATCTTGGGCTTTTTTTAAAAGGGGACACGGAGATACACAGAGGAACGGAGTTGCGCGGAGATATCTCCGTGTATCTCCATTCCTCCGCGTAACTCCGTGGCCCCTTTTTTCTCCGTGTATCTCCATTCCTCCGCGTAACTCCGTGGCCCCTTTTTTCTCCACGTAACTCCATGCCCGTGAGTTGGTCTTAGGCTTTTTTTAAAAGGGGACACAGAGGAACGGAGTTGCGCGGAGGTTTTTATCCTGTTCAATTTGTGAAGCTCCCATTTTATCCTCAATTTTGCCTTCAAAATCAGGCATCGTCATGCGGACAAACTTGAAATTCCCGTTTCTTTTTTTCGTTTTTGCTTTCTTCATCTGGCAATGCGGCAGCGATACAGGACCGGCAAATACTACCACGCAGGTGGGTAGCCCCACCAATACCCCGCCGAACCAGGTTTCCAAAGGCCCACAGGAGGAACCCCAATTTGTGCAGGAAGGCATTCTGGAATTTTACAGTCCAGACGGCGCCCGCAAGTTGCAGCGCTTTGAGATAGAAATTGCCCATTCTGAAAAGGAGCGCGAGCAGGGGCTCATGTACCGAAAGCACATGGAAGACAGCCAGGGCATGTTGTTCGTGTTTGAGGAACCCGATGAACAATCGTTTTGGATGCACAACACCTACATCCCGCTCGACATCATTTATTTAGATGAAAATGGAGTGGTGGTTTCGTTGCATAAAAATTGCCGCCCCTTGAATGACACCCCCCTTCCCTCGGGCAAGGAGGCCCAATATGTTGTTGAACTAAACGGTGGCGCATCCGATAAAATAGGGCTTAAGGTCGGCTGCACCACCCAATGGCGCGATTTCATCACCAACCAGAACAAAGGAAATTTGGCGTTTTAAGCCGCTTTTTTATTGGTTTTGATCGCCAAAAGTGTCGTCTGGCGCTTTAGACTTGTCGGTTTTGTCGATTTGGTCATTGTAAATATCGGGCGCAAACTCCTCCTCATCCCCGCCGCCGGTTGGCGGCAATCCGTCCTGATAAGCCGCACAATTGATTTCAATGCCCAAATCGCCGGCAGGTCGTATAAATCGGGCATTATAGTCATATCCGGAATGCGGGTCCTTTTCCAGTCGGCTGATAAATCCGGCAAAAATCGGGCGCGACATGCGAGAGCCTTGTCCATCGGCAATATTGA